>JAYSTT010000070.1:0-4334 GCA_043719495.1 Ferruginibacter sp.
TGGCTTACTGGTGAATGTGAATGGACAGCTAAAATGGTACGACGTGCAGTAGTAAACCTTGCCCTTAAAATTAAAAAGCCGGTATTAAGCTTAACCAACGAAGATTATAATGATAATGGATTAAATGATTTACTTACAGAAAGAGGTAACGCTTATGAAATAAATCTTGAAGTATATTATATGCTGAGGGATTCTATTACCGGGTGGCCGGGTGGAAAACAAAAAGCATCAGATCATAAACATCCGGAAAGAAGTATTCCTTTTCCTAAAAAAGTTATTCTTTTCTCTCCCCACCCCGATGATGATATTATAAGTATGGGTGGCACTTTTATGCGATTACACGATCAGGGACATGAAGTACATTTAGCTTATCAAACCAGCGGTAACATTGCTGTTACAGATGAATTTGTAACAAGATTTATTGATTTTGCTGTGGGTTTTGAAAATATGTTTGACATTGATGAAACTAAAAGCAATAAAATTTTAGAGGAAGCAACAGCATTTTTACAAACAAAAAAATCAAGTGAAAAAGATACAGCAGAAATACGCTCTATTAAAGGATTAATCAGAAGATGTGAAGCTAAGGCAACATGCAAATATGTGGGATTGAAAGATGAACAGATTCACTTTCAGAATTTACCTTTTTACGAAACAGGCACCATTGAAAAAAATCCGTTAAGTGAAGCAGATGTTCAAATAACAATTGAATTACTTAACAAGATTAAGCCACAACAAGTGTATTGTGCCGGCGATTTTGCCGATCCGCATGGTACACATAAGGTATGTTTTGATGTGGTACTGGAGGCCCTGCAAAGAATAAAAGCTACTAACGCTGCCTGGGTTGATGATTGCTGGCTGTGGTTATATAAGGGCGCCTGGCAGGAATGGGATATTACAGAAATTGAAATGGCCATACCAATGAGCCCCGACCAGGTAGTAAAAAAACGTCATGGTATTTTTATTCACCAATCGCAAAAAGACAGCGTAGCTTTTCAGGGCAGCGACAGCAGGGAATTTTGGCAACGTGCCGAAGAACGAAATGCCAACACAGCCCAACTATATGCCCAGCTTGGTTTAACACAATATGCGGCTATGGAAGCTTTTGTGAGGTGGCGGTACTAAAACAACTATTGTATACTCAGGTATTATTTTACTGCAGTTTCAGCATCCGGCACTTCTATAGTTTTTTTATAAAGTAAAAAATCTTCTGTAGCTGAAGCCCCAATACAAACAATACCCATTTTACCATATTGAGACAGGGCGCCTATCATATGAAACATTACCCGTTTTTGTGCAGCCCCATCAAAATGTAATCCATGAAACATTACTATATCAATTAAATCCTGAGGAGAAAGGCCTTTGCAGGCATCGCTCTGTAAATTATCTGAAGCAAAATAATATCGTTTTTATTTGTCAGGTGTTTCAAATAATCCGGTTGTTTCGTTATAATGGCCATTGGTTAAAAACTACAGCATCAAAAAAAGATGTGTTGTACCCCCTTTACGCAGGTTTATTTCAATCGCATAATGTTTCCAGATATCATTTTCTTTTACAGAAACAAAATCTATACTAAACCCGCCCAATATTCCATCCTTTCTTAATTCTTCAGCAATTATTTTTCCCTGTTTGCCTATTTCAACTTTGTAAGGTTCGGCAGCAGGAAAATAAACCCCGATAAAAACCTGGTTATCTTCCCCACTTAATACCTGATCGTGTGTTGATATTACGTTCACCTCTCCTAATGGATTTATTCTGCATTGTACTTATGGGGAAGTTTTTATTTCACCTTCTATAAATGCTTCCACTATCCCATGCACCTGCTCAAATTTTTCCAAAAAAGATTCTATACTTAAATCTTGTGCAACCGGTACAATCTTTTTATATAAGTTATTATGTATCCATTTAAATAATTCTTTTTTTCAACGTGGTCAGGATATTTTATTATAGCATTATCATCGCCGGAAAAACCATCGTTTAATTTTATAACGGCCTTCTTTAAATCCGGGTACATATCTTTTAATGCGGCAACTACATGTACAATATCATATTTTGTCATATTAAAGACAATTTTATATACTATATTAATTCACATTGCGTTAGTAAATTAATCCGAAAGCCTAAACCTTGTGCTTAAAAAAAATGTTATGTTTGTTATATGAATTGGACTGCAAAAAAAGCTGTACGTGTTGCAATTTTAGATATGAATGAAGGCTTGCCCAATCAAGGCATGCGTTGCGTACGTGAAATATTAAATCAATTCAGCGATGCCAACAATCTTGATTTGGAATGGGACGAATTTGAAGTAAGGCTTCAAAAGGAAACCCCTTCCATAAACTATGATATTTATATTAGCAGTGGTGGCCCCGGCAGTCCATTAGAAAGCGAAGGAAGTGAATGGGAAAAAGTATATTTTAACTGGCTTGATACGATAATGGAATGGAATAGTAACGATGCCCATTTTCAAAAGAAAAAAATATTTTTTATCTGCCACTCCTACCAACTTGCCTGCCGCCATTTTAAAATTGCCACCGTTTGCAAAAGAAAAAGTACCGCCTTTGGTGTTTTTCCCATTCACCTGCTTCCAAGCGGCAATGAAGAAATCGTTTTTTCGGGTTTAAAAAATCCTTTTTACTCTGTAGACAGCAGGGATTACCAGGTGGTGGAACCCAATCATAATAAGTTGCACCAAATGGGTGCCCGTATTTTAGCTATTGAAAAAGAAAGGCCGCACGTGCCATTGGAAAGAGCAATCATGGCAATACGGTTTAATGAAAATATGATTGGCACACAGTTTCATCCCGAAGCTGATGCCGTGGGTATGAGTATGCATTTACAAACCGAAGACAAGAAAAAAACTGTAATAGAAAACTATGGCCAGCAAAAATGGGAATCGATGATTGACCATTTAAACGACCCTGATAAAATAATGTGGACCTACGCACATATTCTTCCTAATTTTTTATCCTTAGCAGTAGAAAGTCTGCAGCCAGTGGAAATTTAAATACTGCGCTGGTTTAACTGCCACAAATGAATTTTATTGTTTATTTTTATTGTAAACAAATCCAGCAATAAGAAAATTTACAATAAATGATAAAAACATTAAGGCAGCAATTCAATAATAATTTCTCCAAAGAAAAATATGAAGCTTATATAAAAGAAATAGAAGCCCTGCACCCGGGTGCTTTAGATTTTAGAAATGCAGAAACCCCCATTTTTATTCCTAAAGATTTTACAAAAAAAATGCTGGATGCCTGTGATGATATTATTGATGTAATTATTGATGAAAAATTTATTGACTTAACAGAAAGAAGTATTCCCAACGATATAAAGATTCCCAATCAAAAAAGCCATTCGCATTTTATTGCTTTTGATTTTGGTATTTGCCAAAACGAAAATGGCCAACTGGAGCCACAGTTAATAGAAATGCAGGGATTCCCTACCCTGTTTGCATTTCAGGCATTTCATAGTGAGATAACTGCACGCTATTCAAATTTACCGGATAATTTTTCTGCCTATTTAAACGGGTACAGCAAAGAAACGTACCTGCAATTGTTTAAAGAAATTGTTGTAGGGAATTTAAATCCCGAAAATGTAATTCTCCTGGAAATTTTTCCTGAGCAACAAAAAACCAGAATTGATTTTTATTGTACCGAAAATGTATTGGGCATAAAAACTGTTTGCCTCACTAAATTAATGGCTGATGGCAACAAATTATATTATGATAATAATGGAATAAAAACGGAAGTAAAGAGAATTTACAACCGTTTAATTTTTGATGACCTGCAAAAGCAGGAAGGCCTTGGAGAAGTTATTGACCTAACAAAAAATTATGAAGTGGAATGGATACCGCACCCCAATTGGTTTTACCGCATCAGCAAATTCACTTTGCCATTTATTAATAATGCTTATGTACCCAAAACCTATTTTTTAAATGAATTGAAACAAATACCTGATGATTTAGAAAATTTTGTTTTAAAACCATTATTCTCTTTTGCTGGCATGGGGGTAGTAATTGATGTAACACAAAAAGATATTGACGAAGTAAAAGACCCCGAAAACTGGATACTGCAACGCAAAGTGCAATATGCCGATGTTATTGAAACACCTGATGTACCTGCTAAAGCAGAGATACGTTTATTTTATTTTTGGAAAGATGGCTGGGCTAGGCCAAAAGCAGTACACAACCTGTCAAGACTAAGCAAAGGAAAAATGATTGGCACAAGATATAACAAGGATAAAGAATGGGTTGGAGGAACTGTTGCATTCTTTGAACGTTAAGCAATTTGCTTTACATCGGCGTATGTAATAAATGATTTATAGTCTTTGATAATTTT
>JAYSTT010000691.1:0-2019 GCA_043719495.1 Ferruginibacter sp.
ACATCTGCGGCCTTTACTACGGCAACTTCATTAAGCCTGTATTTTCCTAAATGGTATGTTATTGTACCTGCTTATTTGTGGGCAGGCAGTGTGGGTTACTCAAGAATTTACCAAGGCGTGCATTACCCAACAGATGTATTGGCTGGTGCAATTGTAGGAGCCGGGAGTGCGTTGCTGGCATACAAAGCACAAAAATGGATTGAAAGAAAACATAAAACCAAAATATCCAATAAACAGTTATGAGAAATATTTTTCTGCTAATGGTATGCCTGCTGCCGGCAGGTTTATCTGCTCAAACTACAGATTCTTTACCGCATGAAGTAACTACCGGTATTGCTTCCAATCAACAGAAAATTATTTATAAAAAACCAAAATATTTTTCTTTTTTAACCAATATTCCCAAAGATGTGGTTGGCTTTACCAAACAATCTTTTAAAAAACAAAATTATAAAACGCTTACAGCAATAGCAGGTACTACAGTTTTTTTATTATTTGCAGATCAGTCAATTACAAACACCGTACAAAGTAATTTTAGAAAAGCTCACATACAGGCAAATGAAGATTACACGCCGCTTGCGCAATTTGAAATAAAAGAAAAAAGCACAACCCTCTGGAAAAAGCCCAATAACATCAATACAGCATTTTATAATTTAGGACAAGGTTCTTTTTCGATGATGTTTGCAGCAGGTTTTTATATTTTAGGAAAAGTAAAAAAAGACAACAGGGCTTTACAAACTGCCAGCCAGCTTACCGAAGCTTTTATTGCTTTAGGTGCCACAACACAATTAATGAAATTTGCCACCGGCAGAGAGAATCCGTCTGATGCAACTGCCAGCAGGGGAAGATGGCGGCCATTCCCATCTTTTGGTAATTTTCAAAATAACAAACCAAAATATGATGCTTTTCCTTCGGGGCACCTGGCAACTTTTGTAAGTACTGTAACAATTATCGGAGAAAATTATCCTGAAATAAAATGGATAAGACCGGTTGGTTATGGTATTGCAGGCCTGATTGGTTTATCCATGATAAATAACGGCGTACACTGGGCTTCAGACTTTCCGCTTGGTATTGTACTCGGTTATGGTTTTGGCAAATTCATATCACGTAAATCGCATTTTACATTGGTACGCTGACCTATATTTGCGAAACTGATTTTTGATTGTACTTTTAAGGTATGATCGATATTAACATAAACACGCCTGCTTTACTCTTTCCCGCCATTACTTTATTAATGCTGGCTTACACCAACCGGTTTTTATCGCTGGCAACATTGGTGCGCAAATTACATGACGAATATAACCGTGGTGAAAAAGAAAGAAATATTTTAAGCCAGATAAAAAATATACGCACCAGGCTAAACCTGATACGCTATATGCAGGCATTGGGTGTGCTAAGTTTTCTTTGTTGTGTGTTGTGTATGTATGCAATTTTTCGTAACTGGATATTGCTGGCTCACTGGATATTTGCTGCCAGTCTTATCTTTTTACTCTTATCTATCATTTTATCGCTGCTGGAAATTAATAAAAGCACCAGGGCCATTGAGCTAGTGTTAAGTGATATTGAAGAACTGGATAAAGAAAATATTTTTACCGATATTTTTAAAAAAAGTGCCGATTAATGAAGCTCAACCGGTTTTGTAGTTCCGTAATTGCCATCGTACTTAACAAAAATACGCATGTACAATACACGGCTTAACCGCATAAGCCAGGGTTGTGTTACCACCAGTATAATTGTGTTTATACCCAGCCACCAGAAAATACGATTGTCTTCGGTTGAAATACCGATCAATACAAACCACGCCACAAAAGTTGCAACAGAAACTGCCACTGCAAGTGCATAACTCATATACCCTGTTCCAAACCAAAAGCCCTCTTCCAGGTCGTAACGCTGACTGCAAACCGGGCATTTTTCGGGCATATCGAATATGTGAGAAAGCTTAAGGCTTTTGTAGGGATTACTGTTCTTATACATCGGACCACGCCTGCATCGTGGGCAGCGCATGGTTAAAATACTCCAGAG
>JAYSTT010000692.1:0-4882 GCA_043719495.1 Ferruginibacter sp.
GATGGTTTAAGCGAAGGATCTAAAATAATTGTTGGGTATTCTAAAGTAAATAATTTACCAGCTCCTGTAAAAGAGAAAATTAAAACTGACGAATCAAAAGTTATAGCTGCTGATACCAAAAAAACGGTAAAAGCATCCGAAGAAGAAATGAAAAAAGAACCTGTTGCAATTCCTGCAGCTCCAAAAAAACAAGAAACAGTTGTTGCCCTACCCGAGAAAATTAAAACTGCCAATTTTGGAACCGGATTCTTTAAAACTGATTATGAAGCACAGATAAAAGGAAACTCCGTAGTAATTGAAAATGGTACTGGTGGAATTTTTAAAAGTACCAGCGGCTGGGAAGATGGAAAATATTATTGTTTGCATAATACTGCGATAGCTGGCTCTATTTTAAAAATAACCAATACTGCTACTGGTAAAACGGTGTATGCAAAAGTGCTGGATCTTATTCCCGATATAAATCAAAACAATGGTTTGATTGTAAGAATTAGTAATGCAGCTGCCAATGCTTTAGGAGCAGTAGAAAATAAATTAGAGTGCACAATTAATTATTCAAAATAAATTTTATGAAGAATATTTTTTTATTGTTGGCTACCGCCGCATTTTTTATGACAGGGTTTTCTCAAACGGATGCTCCTCAAACTGTAAAACCCAAAGACCCTTCTGTAAGACAAGCAATAGCAGGGGAACAAAAAAATACCTCAGTTTTTTTTACAGTTGAAAAAAGTATTGCCGCTACCAGTGTAAAAAATCAGGCAATGACAGGAACCTGCTGGTGTTTTTCCACCACATCCCTTGTAGAAAGCCAGTGCCTGAAAAATAACCTTGGTGAGTTTGATTTAAGTGAAATGTTTTCTGTTAGGAATACCTATTTAGAAAAAGCCAGAAACTATATTTTTCGCCAGGGCCATACACAATTTGGAGAAGGGGGATTGGGACACGACCTGATAAAAGCCATTGCTAAATATGGGGCAATACCCGATAGTAATTACAGTGGTTTAAAACCGGGGCAAACGCAGCATAATCATGTTAAATTGGTTAGTGAGTTAGGAGAGTATTTAGACAGTATTATAAAACTTAAACCCGTACCAGGCGATTGGATAAAGGGCTACGAAGAAATACTGGATGATGAATTGGGAAAGGTTCCCTCAAAATTTGATTATAAAGGAAAAGAATATACCCCAAAAACATTTGCCAGGGATGCACTAAAATTTAATGCTGATGATTATGTAAACATCACTTCATTTACGCACCACAATTATTATGAACCGTTTGTTTTAGAAGTGCCTGATAATTTTAGTAATGCTTCTTATTATAATGTGCCATTGGATGAAATGGTCCAGCTAACAAAAGATGCAGTAACCAAAGGCTATTCTGTTTTGTGGGATGCTGATGTAAGCAACACTGGTTTTCAGCAAAAAATTGGATCTGCAATTGATATGGGAAATATACCTGCTGGCTTAAAAACCAAAGATGATATTGTAACAGGCGAAGTAAAAGAAGGAAAAGCAGATGCCCTTAGACGACAAACATTATTTGAAAACCTTACCACACAGGATGATCACCTGATGCACATTACCGGACTAACAAAATCCAAAAGCGGCAACACTTTTTTTGTTGTAAAAAATTCTTGGGGAGATGTAGGGCCAAACCATGGGTATATAAATGTATCGGAAGCTTATTTTGGTATTAATACTATTAGCCTGGTAGTTCCTAAAGCGGCAATAAGCAAAGCATTGCTGGAAAAATTAAAAATTAAATAGCATAAAAAATATTTAAAAAAAAACGCTGCAATTTATTGCGGCGTTTTTTTATGATACAAAACGATAGCCTCTTAAAAAATCTTCTACAAGCATTTTTTTCTTTCCTTCCAGTTGCAATTCTTTTACAATTAGGTAACCATTGATACAGGCAAATTTTAAAAATGTTTTGCCATCAGTTTCATAATTTCCTGCTGCTATTTTTACAGGACAGATTTCTTTTTCGCTTTTATAAATCTTCAGCATTTTGCCCCCCAGCATTGTAAAGGCTCCAGGAAAAGGAGAGAGGCCACGGATTAAATTATGTACTTCATCAACCATTTTCGAAAAATCAATTTTACAAGTTTCGGTAAAAATTTTTGGCCCATGATGTAAAGTTGAAAGAGGCAAGTTTACAGTTGAAAGTTGTGACCTTTCTGTTAAAGTACCATCTACTAACCCTTTTACTGTTTTTACCAGCAATACAGCACCAATTTCTTTCATTGTATCATGCACTTCTCCGGCAGTATCATTTTCGCCAATTGAAAAACTTTGCTGCAATAAAATATCACCGGTATCTATCTCATGTTTTAATTTAAAAGTAGTAACACCTGTTTCTTTTTCGCCATTAATGACTGCCCAATTAATAGGAGCTGCACCTCTATATTGCGGCAATAAACTTCCATGAAGATTAACAGTTCCCAACTGTGGCATATTCCAAACCACTTCTGGCAGCATTCTAAAAGCCACCACAATTTGCAAATCGGCATTTAAAGATTTTAATTCTGCAAGAAATTCCGGGTTCTTTAATTTTTCTGGTTGCGATGTTTTTAAATGATGCTCTACCGCATATTTCTTTACAGCACTTTGCTGGAATTGCATTCCTCTGCCTCCGGGTTTATCAGGTGCAGTAATTACTCCCACAATATTATACCCCGCTTTTACCAATGCATCTAAACTTGCAACCGCAAAATCCGGTGTGCCCATAAAAACAATACGCAGTGGATGAAGGCTGATATTAAAAGTGCTGGCCTTATTTTCTTTTTCTTTTAATTTAACTTCAATCATTACTGCGAAGATAAATAATTGAATTGAGTGATTGATTTATTCTGTGGTTAGTAAGAGGTTTTGATATTATCCAGGTAAAACACATCATTCTTATTATCACTGTTATTTCCTTTATAGCGGCTGAGGCTGTGTAAATTATATTTTACCATTGGTATAAACACATTTTCAATCTCCGCTTCTTTTTTATTATTGATAAAAACAAGTAATGAATTCCCTTTACGATGTATCTTTAGTTGGTGGCTGTTCTTTGCCGTATAAAACTCCGGAAGTGTAATGCTTTTTTTTTATACTCACTGTTTCATTTTTATCATACGAATAAACTTCCAATGTGCCGCTGCCGTTCCGGTAAGGATTGAACCAAAGCATAACCCGGTTAAACTTTCCCACATAGCTGTCATAAAAACTCCAGTACTGGTTTTGATTATCATCCATTTTGTATTGTTCCAAAGCATTATCATATGGAATTTCTGAAAAGCTCACTGTAAATAAGCCGCTGTTGTATGCAATATCTCAAAACTCTTCTGAGTCCGTTTAAAGGTGCTGCAAATTATAATTTGCCTCTTAATTCAAGTACAGCACTTGGTTTAATAATTACACTGCCTTTATTTTTATTATTAATATAATACTCTGGCCAAATTTTCTGCTGTAGCAATGCTGAATGTACTGGTGGGGGAACTGTAGTTTTTTTTGTACTATCGGGCTGTTTAGTTTGTGCAAATGCAATGCAAACTATTAGCGTAAAAGCGATGGATAAAATAAAATGCTTCATGTTGGGGTTATTGGGGTTCTACAAAAAACGTAGCTCCTTTACTATTAGTATGTAGTAAAAAAAATAAAATCATTTACATTATCAATGCATTTTATATATGGGTAATTTATTACTATTTTAAACTGCTGTATTATAAAAAATGCAGATTTAAAAAGTGGTAGCAATTTTTTGCTGACGATTTTTTGCAATACGTTTTTGGTAATGGATTGCTGGTTTAGCAATACGAACTTTAAAAAGAAGGGCCTGATTTTGTAATTCCCGGCTTATGTTTATTCTTTCATCTGTAAATCCACATCAGAAATAATTTCGCTTTCTTTTTTATTTTTGTCAAAAAACCTTACGTTTAAGTGATATGTTTCACCAACTTGCATTGGACTTCCGGTGGTTAATGTAGCGTTTAATAAACCGGCTTTATTCTTAGCCTGGCCATTTATTTGATCTGCAAATGCATCGGGCAGGTTTAATATTTCTTTACCCGACTTATCAGTTAAAATTATGCGGCACCCCGGATATACTTTACCATCTTTTAACTGGTAATAATCTACTCCATCAGCAACCAGTACCACTTCTTTACCCAACGAAATTTTATTAGAGGATAATTTAGTGTTATCTACAGTTAAGTAAATATCGGCTACTGCAAAACCATTATACGAGCTGGTTAAGCCGGTGCTTAAATCTTTTTTTATTCCCTTGCTGAAGTTGCAGGAGTTTAATGATGCAAGTAAAATAATAGCAGAAAGAAAAGATAGTTTAGCCATATCAAAACAATTTTAAAATGAAAAGAATTATTATATCAATATATGATATTTCCATAAGTATTACCTGGGTTTGGAAAAAATTTCGCCATTTAATTTTAATCCTTTTGATAAAGAATGAGTAATGTAGTAACCCATAAACCCTGCCCAGTATGGCGATGGCATTTTAAATTTATTTTTATCTGCCAGCATATAAGTTGCATATTCATTTAAGGTTAAATCAAGTGCGGCAACTGCTTGTGCCATTTCCTTTTTACTATCGGTTGAAAATATTTTTTTTGCAGCATTATCCCCATCCAGTTTAGCAGCCACAATTGAACTGGAGGTTAAAAAAGTAGCATCTAACTTTACTAAAAAATTTTTCATTACCATATTGTTTTGTATGTTATAACTTTTTAATCCAGCCCAATCTAATTCAGGCACTTCTGCCATTAATCTTTTTATCCAATCTATAGAAGCTCTCTCTGCTGTTTCTACAGCTTGTTTATTATATAATCTTGCGCTATTGTCTTTATGCAATGAGTCGTGAGAAACATGCCCATTAAATGGCT
>JAYSTT010000693.1:0-2009 GCA_043719495.1 Ferruginibacter sp.
GGGCAAGAAATTAATTTTTTGTTTTTATTTATTAAAAAGAGCTGGTGAATGTTTAACATTTGAACCGGCTCTTTTTATTTTTTACAGGTAACTCTTTATCACCGTTTCACTTCAGGGCGGTAAAGAAAAACCGGTACTGCCCTCTTTTTAAAAAACTATGGCTCATTTAAAATCAGTAATTTTAAGTTATGCCTTCAGTAAAAAATACTGGTATCCTCGGGCAAATAAGCTACCTGTTATACTCGATATTTTTTTTAATAATGATCCAGTTGCAAAAATCGGTGGTAATTTATGCTCATGGTTTTAAAGACTTGGGGAATTTTGATTTGATTGCTGAAAAATTTGTTGCAGCAGGGTATACCATGGTAAAATTTAATTTCAGTCACAATGGTACCACAGCCCAACAACCCCAGCTGTTTACCAACCTGCAAGCATTTGGTAATAACCTGAGTTGGGGTAAATAAGGAAGGGGTAAAACAAGAATTAAAAATCGCAGCATTGCTGCACGATATTAGACAAACCCCAGGAAGATAAATCACTGGTTATTCCTCATCCTTTAATCGGTAAGCCTGCTCATAAACGTCATGGCCTGGTGGTGCTTATGGCTTATTCAGAGAATTTGAAACCACAGGTGATGTGCCCCAAAATGACCGGTTTAATTACATCAATAACAAAATATATACACTAACAGGCGGGGGTTATACCATTTATAAATAAAATATAGTCCAGTATTTGTTTATTGGACTTTTTTGTTTTATCTTTGGACTACTAAATAAATATACAATGGCTTTTCCTTTACAGATTACGGTAACACAAACCATCCCTGAGCTGCGTAAACTTCAACGTAACAGCGGGGAGTTAATTAGCAAACGCCTGCTTATGCTGATAGAAATTAAAAGGCATGAAAAAACGGGTATTTCCAAAAGAGAGCTGTCCCGTATAACAGGCATCAATCATAACAGTATAGTGAAGTGGCGTAAACTGTATAACCTTTCCGGCATTAATCCCTTGTTAAAACATGGCCGTGTTGGAGGTTTTAAAAAAAGTGTTGTCAGCAAAGAAGAACACAAGAAAATAGCCATGAAGTTGAATGACCCCAAAAATGGCATAAGAGGTTATACTGAACTTTTAGAATGGGTGAATAAAGAACTCTCCAAAGACATGAAGTACATTACTTTGGTAAAATATACGGAGCGCCATTTTGGGAGTAAAATAAAAGTGGCCAGAAAAAGCCATGTAAAAAAAGACGAAGAGGCTGTTGCCGCTTTTAAAAAAACTTCTCTCAAAAATGCCAGGAAGTAATATTTGAGTCGGATACAAAATTCACCAGTATAAACCTGTTCTTTCAGGACAAGCGAAACTAAAGCAAAGCTTTAGCTGAAGGTTGCGAACGAAGTTCTGCAGGTTTGGATTATCTACACGTAATGGCAAAGCCTTAACTGCAAAGGGAATAAAACCCATTTGCCCTTTCCACCAGGTATTTAAAACACTGTATTTGTTTGGCGCATTCTCTCCCATAAACGGCGATAAATTTCTGTTAGAAATGCCCCACTGCAATGCTGCAAACTTTCAGGTCTTCTTAGACAGTTTTTCAGCACAGAATCCTGAGGAGTTTAAAATAATGGTATTGGATAATGGCGCATTCCACAAAGCAAAAACGTTAAAAATCCCAGTCAATATTGGGTTAATCTTTTTACCAGCTTACAGCCCCGAACTGAACCCGGCAGAAAATATTTGGGCGGCCCTTAAAAGAAAGTTTACCAACAGGCTATATAAATCACTGGATGAGGTGAGTGAGTTTATAACAGCCGCAACAAATTCTTTATCTCAGGATAAGATTAAAAGTACTTGTGGGTTCCCCTATATTTTCTCGGGGTTAAATTGGACTAATTAATATTTATAAATGGTTTAACATATTTATGAACTTCGGGGGCAATCAAAAAAATAAATAGCTATTTTCAATAAATAAGAAATTCTTAATCGATCAAAAACAGGAAACTTAAAATAAT
>JAYSTT010000694.1:0-11655 GCA_043719495.1 Ferruginibacter sp.
GTAATTTTTGTGCCCTGTTATTCGTCACAAAAAATTTAAATTATTTTGAAATTATTTCTCCAGCTGTTTTTATGGCACTTATCCTACTGCTAAAGTACAGAGAATGTTTATTTCAGTACTTTTAAAGTATTATCATTACAAATTAATGCATAGCTGAAATTAAAAAATTACCTTCTCCTGTTACTATTTTAATGGTGGTGATTATTATTGCAGTAATTACAATCTGGTTAGTTCCGGCAGGCCATTATAATATTTTAGCTGCAACTGATGATAAGGCATTTGTAGTATTTTTTGCCAATGGTAATGATATAAGTTTATCGTTTAATCAAATAACATTAGACAGACTTAAAATAAAAATTGAGCTGAAAAAATTTAAGACGGCTGCCTTCAGAAAATCCGTTTCAATTCCAGGCAAAGAAATAGCAAATGCTTATTTATTTTTAAGAAAGGCTTTTTTTCGTTCGGGCAATCAAAACGCCATTGTGATAAATTTGCATGGTGTAGTTTCCTTTAAGGTATTTATCCGCAGTTAAAGAAAAATTAAGTTGCTTACTTTCATCTTTACTGGTTTCGCAACGCAGTTTACAGGAGTATATTTTTTTCCCTTCTGTAGTTTCAAAGCTACCCGATTCCCAGGCAGATTTTTGTAACACCTGTCCATCTGGCTGTACCACCACCACTACTATATCGCACTTACTGCTGATATTACTTTTTACAGTAAAAGAACCTACTAATTTTTCTGTTTGCCCTGCTTCATTTGTTTCCTGTTGACCGTTATTGGCCAGCGCAACAAGGTTAAGATTAGCTGCAGTTACAGAAACCAAAGCATTTACTTTGGCCGTAAGGTTTTTATTTTCCTTTTCAACAAGCTTGGAATTTTGCTCTATACCCCGGGTTTGTTTGGCCATTTCTTCTAAAATAGCTTTTAGTTTACTATTTTCAGTTTCTACATCAGTATTACGGTAACGCAGTTGCTGTACTCTTAACTGTAACTCAGCAATTTTTTTTCGGGCAAGGCTTAAATCTGTAGCATTGGGTATTTTTGATTGTAGAAGAGCAGCAATTTCATCACGAAGTGTATAAAATTCTTTCAGGTTAATGTCCAGATTACCTTTTAATGAATCTGCAATCGTCCAGGTGGTATCCATCCGGCTATCCAAACCATTAAGGGTAACCTGGTAAATTTTTAAAAGAGAATCCCTGGTACTGTCTGGTACTGAGGAAAGATTATTTTTTACCAGCTTATCTTTAGTTTTATCCTCCTGTATTTGATGATAGTATTGGTACCCCCAGGTACATAAAAGTATGATGGATAATAAAAATAAAACTGATGATAATAAAAGAAGTGATAAAGACTTTGTATCTCTCATGAATTCCCGGATATATTATTGATGTAAAACTTTCACATACTGAGTTGTGTACAGCTAACAACCTATTTAACAATATGCTGATCAACATATGCAGAAATCCAACCTACCTGGCCATTTTTTACCAAAAAAAATTGTTTCTTTTCATAAATCCCTTCAAACTGCCGCATAATTTTCAGTAAAAGCCCGGTTCCTGCCATTAATGATTTTTGATCAAAAACCTGATTTACCCTTTTTATTTCTTTGCCTATTGCTATTTTATCTAAGGTCTTATCTGTAATTGATTTCAAAATGGCCACATCCGATATAGATGGATAGTTTTTATAAACTCTTTCGCTGAATTTAACCACATCTTCATAATTAACCGGCACAACAGAGTTACCCACTAATTCAGGATAAATTAATGTGGCAACCGACCAGGCTATACCACCGCTGAAAGCAATATAATCACTCATAGGATAGGCCCCGCTTTCATTAACCATATAAGTTATTTCAGAATTCTCAGCACCGGTAAGTACCCTGCCTAACTGCTTATAATAATTATCAATGGTTTTATCATCATCGCATCTTTTTTCTGTGGTATTAGCGGTACTTTTTGTTCCCCAGTTAAGTTGAAACAATTTTAAAAATTTTGTATCGCCATTAGGAAAAAATCCACCTTTTGTATTGCCACTTCCAATATCAATTAAAAAAGTGGTATACCTCCTTGTTTCTGGTACAATACCCAGATGCGAAAGCCTTGCCTCCTGCATTACATCAATAACTTCAACTTCTCTTTTGGGTTCGTTTACTTTTAATTTAAAAGAATCTATCAGGTTGTTTACCCAACTTTCTTTATTTTCTTTATCCGCCTGAACTTTTACCCCACTGCTGACAACTGTAAAAATTTTATCTGCCGGAATATTATATTCTTTTAATGCAGTACTGTATAAACCTGCAAAGCCATTAACAGTTGCTTTGAATGTAGAGGGGTTAAATGAAATAAAATCTGAGTTTACGGAAGTATCTTTCAGAATATTAAAAGCACCGGATTTTTGTGCTCCTTTTCCAATTTCGAGAATACTCATTTTTACACCTTTTGAACCTACTTCTATACCTGCATATACAGAGGAATTTTCGTATTTCAATTTAAAGCTGCTTTGTGAAAACAGGCTTGCAGAACTTAATAGAATTGCAACTAAATTTAATGCAATATGTTTGATGCTTAAAGGGAACATTTGGGTAATTTTTTCAAAATTAAAATAATATAAGTACTTACTATAAGATAAAAACTCATTGTGAAAAAAATGTGTTTAACTTAAAGGGCTTTCATGGATTAAATTTTACCATAAAAATATTATAGTAGTTTTTTGAGAGGTAAAACAAAAATAACTGTTTTTAGGTTAAAAGAACAATTTGGAAATAATAAAATATTTTCCCTGCAAACCAATACCGGCAATACTTTAAATATATTTCTATCCTATTTGGAGTAATGAAAATTGTTCTAATTTGATTAAAAGGGAATAAAAACCCGATGTATGTTTGCACCAGAATTAATCAGTGCCCAAAAAAACAACACTGGGATTTTAAAGATTATCAAATCCTGTAATCACTGTTTCTTTCTTTAAAAAAGTTGCCTCAAAGCAATTTATCCGTTGCCTGCCATATCGAAATAATAAAATTTTATTAGCCTGCTGCATGAATAAGTTTGATCACCCGTTAACTATTGTATAGTTAGCAAAACCAAATGTAGAATAACCTTTTAAAAACAAATATTAATTAGTAACCTTAAAAATTAAAACAAAATGAAAAATTTAAAAAACATCACAACAGCAATTATCGCAGTAGTTTTATTTGCAACAACTGCAGCAGCACAATCAGTAAAAACTGAAACTGCCAAAGAACCATTTACAGTTAAGTACATGGGTAACGAGAATGATTATCTTTTCTTTCAGGTAGAAATAAAAACAGAGAACCAAAACTATTCTCTTTTAAAGATTAATGATAAGGAAGAAGGAGAGATATATTCTCAATCCATGAAAACAGGTTCTAAATTACAAACATTTAAAATTGAGAAAAAAGAAGGACAGGAATTAAGCTTTAAGTTGTTATCAGGCAAAAAAATTTACACTAAAACTTTTTCTACAAACACCAGCTTAAAAGTAACGACAACAGTTAGCGAGAATGATTTGGTAGTATTGTAATTTACAAAAAGCTTTTTAATTTTAAATGATACAGCATTAAATCCTATAAAACTAAACTAAGACTAAACTTATAAGTACTTTACCAAAAGTATTAATAAGTTTTTTTTAGTTAAAAATGATCTTTTGTAAACTCTCTGCTGTTAAATACATACTTTTTATTTACACCACGGCAATTTTTTGCTTTTATGGGTTACCTTTTTTTACAATTGGTATTAAAATAGGAAGAAAATAATATCTGCAAATATTTTATAACTCATAATTGTGGTATAAAATTTGAAACCGGGTATTGCTAATTTAAGCTAAGTATCTGCCTGCTGTAATAAAACCTTTTTTGATGTTTGATTATTCAATAAATAACTTATTGTAATTCAGGCTTCTATTTTATAAATTTAAAGAAAACAAATGATACAGAAAACGTATTTTAAAACCAAAGATTATTGCAAAGTAAAGTTTGTATTTACTGCAGAAAATGCTGAAACAATTGAAGTGGTGGGCTTAAACAGTGACTGGGAAAATTCAGTAATTATGAGTAAGAAAAAAGATGGCACTTTTACCTGCGATGTTTCTTTACCAAAAAACAGTCAGCAACAATTTAAATACAGGGTAAATGAAACCATCTGGTTAAACGAACCTGAAGCTGACAGCGAACAACCCAATGAATTTGGCGGAAGCAATAGTGTTATTAATTTATAATAAGTATTTATTTACAAAACAGTGCGGTTAGTAACTAACCGCACTGTTTGATTTTAATGATTCTTAATCACCGCTTGATTGATTTAATTTTTTTCAACCTTATTAGATATGCTATACTAAGCACATTTGAATTTATCAAATCAAAGGATTTATTAGTTAATTTTACATTGTAGCCATATACTATTTTAAATTTATCAAGCCCTGCCCCTATATCTGGTCTAATTACAAAACTTCCGTTGCTGAAATCAGTATAATAAATAAAATTCACCCCAAAAGCAAGCCCACCTGTTACATGTATTCCAACTTTTGGCCCAACTAATAATTTATTTCCCATTTTTACCTCGCTTGCTACAAAACAACTACTTCCGTTAGGATGGCGGCCAACTCGACCATATATATTTGTAGCAAGTCCTATTTCAAAAAAAGGATAGTTTCCTATATTGAACCCTGTTAATAGTGCCAGCTCTTTTACCTGATCAACAACATAATGTTTTGCTGTATCATTATTCTGCGAATTAGAAAATAGCGGAAAAATAAGAATAATAAGTATTGTGAAAAATTTCATTAGCATTAGAAAATATTTTCAACCTAAAATACCAACGAAAATACTACTCCGGTACTTCTACAACAGTCCAGTTTTTTGTACGCCTGTTCCAGATTATGTTATAATCTTTACCATGCATTAATTTAAAAACCCTGGAACCATTATAGTAAGGCAATTTTAACCAGCCATAATTATAAACTTCAAATTTAAAAACAAAAGGTTCACCAGTTTTTATTGGTGCAGGCTGATAAGTTTTTCCATCGTCGCTTAAATAAACTGTTTCATTTTTTGTACTTTGAAAACTTAATGCAATCCAGCTGGGGTCGGTTGCCGGGTCGGTATTTGTATTTCCAGTATTTCCCCCATTAGTTGGGTTTCCGCCAGTATTTGTATTTCCGGTATTACCACCTGTGCCTGTAGTTCCGGAATTTTTTGTTTCATTCAAGGCCATGTTCCAGCCTTTTGTTATCGATGCAATCCTATCGGCCTTTGCCGGATGTGTACTGCTTGCCTTATCAGTAGCAATAGTTTTCATTGCAGCCACCGATTGGTTTAATGTAGCCCCCAATTTGTTCATCATATAACCCGAAAAACCATCTGCTTCAATTTCTGTAGGTATAGTGCTGCCTTTTCCACTAACCACATGATTGTAATAATGATGCCCCATTTCATGCGCCAGTATACTTATTGATGCCCATTTGGTGGCAGCATAAGAATCTATATTTTCTAAAAAGTCGTTATCATAAATTATCCAGCGCTTATTTTGCAGTATGGTGGCATAAGCATTATTAATTCCGTTTTGCTCCTTAAGGGTAAAATTTTCTTTCCATTTTATGGTATCCAGCATATTTTTTACAATATCCCTTGCCTCATAAACAGATTGGAATTTTGAAATAAATGATTTTGGGGGAATTTTAAATCCGCAACTATTTACCTGCTGTGCCGATGTTGCAATAGTTGTAACAAGGCAAAGTAAAACAACAAGGCTTTTAAAATATTTCATAATCTTATTTTTTACTAAAATAAGATTTTTAAATAAGAACACAGATGGATAGCCGCAATATATTTCTTTACAGCAATATTACTTTTTCCATCACATCTCCCCCTCTGATATCGTCTATTATATCAAGCCCGCCTGTTACTTTACCAAAGCAGGTGTGTACTCCATCAAGGTGTTGGGTATTGTTGCGGTTGTGGCAAATAAAAAATTGGGAGCCTCCTGTATTTAATCCCCGGTGTGCCATAGAAAGCACGCCTCTGTCGTGGTATTGTTTTGTTCCTTTTAATTCGCAATTAATAGTGTAACCAGGGCCTCCGGAGCCTGTTCCGTTTGGGCAGCCGCCCTGTATCATAAAATCAGGTATTACCCTGTGAAAAGTCAATCCATTATAAAACCCTTCGGAAATTAATTTCTTAAAATTCGCAACTGCAATTGGGGCATCATCATCATACAATTCAAATTTTAAAATGCCTTTGTTGGTTTGTATTTCCCCTTGTGTTAGTATTACTTCGTTCATTTTTTAATTTTTAAACCGTTTACTGCATAATAATGTAATGCTTAACTCAGCTCAAATTATTACCATTGAAATTAAATGATTTTAAATTGGGTAAAGAAAGAATTCTTTAATAACGATTTCTGTCCCGGTTAAAATTACTTCCTCTATCATTACCACCGCTGTTACCGCCACCACGATAACCGCCACCGGTGTTGCCATTACCGCCACGATTGTTTGAAGGGGGGCCGTTGCGTTCTTCGGCTTCTTTTATTACCAAAGGCTTTTTGCCTAAAGATATTTCATTAAGACTGTCCATAGCATCTTTGGCCTCTTCACGTACAGGCATATCAACAAATGCAAAGCCCCGGCTTTTTCCTGTTTCCCTATCAATGGCAACTTTGGCTGATGCAACAGTTCCGAATTTTTCAAATATTTCTTCCAGTTCGGCATCATCCAAGTCATACGGTAAGCCAGCAACAAAAAGTTTCATATAGATCTTTTTTGTAAATGTAAGTAACTATATGGCTTCTTTTTTTAAATGTTGTAATTTTAAAAATATTTAAAAAAAAAGACAGTTAATAGAAAATTGGTTTAAATTAAATTTTAAATTGGCATTTTACTGTAAATATTTACTACAATGAAAAATAAAAAAAATCAAGTAGTGGAAAAAAATTCCCGAAGAAACTTTATTAAAACAGGATTTACACTTACTGCCGGGTTTTATATTGTTCCCCGCCATGTGCTGGGTGGCAATGGATTTATTGCTCCAAGCGACAGGCTTATAGTTGCAGGTATTGGTGCTGGTGGAAAAGGCGAAAGTGATCTTAATGAATTTTTTAAAAGTGGCAAAGCTGATATTGCTTTTTTGTGTGATGTGGATGATTTAAGGGCAGCAAAAAGCAGGGAACGTTTTCCGAAGGCTAAATATTATAAAGACTACAGGGAAATGCTGGATAAAGAAAGCAAAAATTTTGATGCTGTATCTGTTTCTACACCCGATCATAATCACGGAGTTCAGGCAATAGCAGCAATGCAACTGGGAAAACATGTTTATGTTCAAAAACCACTTACACATGATATTTATGAAGCCCGTATGCTAACAGAAGCAGCCAAAAAATATAGAGTGGTTACTCAAATGGGCAACCAGGGAGGAAGTGGTGAGGGGGTAAGAATAATGAAAGAGTGGTATGAAGCAGGTTTAATAGGAAAAGTAAACAGTGTTCAGGCATGGACCAACAGGCCTGTTTGGCCGCAGGGAATTGCTAAACCAATTGGAAAGTTTGAACCTCCTTCTACTTTAAATTGGGACTTGTGGGTTGGCCCATCAAAAAATGTTGAATACAATCCTAAATATCATCCTTTTAACTGGAGAGGTTGGTGGGATTATGGTACAGGTGCTTTAGGTGATATGGCTTGTCATATCATGGATCCAATTTACCGCATTTTACCTATTCTTTATCCTAACGAAGTTGAATGTAGTGTCCCTAATAATTTTGTTGATGCCTGGACAGAAGCAAATTTTATTGATAGTTGTCCCCCGGCTTCAATAATTCATCTAAATTATCCCAGAACAGATGATAATGGTAATATAAAAATAAGCTGGATGGATGGAGGTTTGTTACCACAGAGGCCCGAGGAGTTATTACCTGATGAAGCCATGGGTAACTGGGATGGTGGTGTAATATTTGAAGGTACAAAGGGAAAAATGATGGCCAGTTGCTATGGCGCAAACCCAATATTATTACCTTCAAAAAGAATGAAAGAAGAAAAGCTGCCTGAGCCAACATTAAAACGTGTTCCGGAAGGTCATTATGCCCAATGGGTAAATGCTTGTATTGCCGGATATGGCAACGCACAATTAAGTTCCCCTTTTGAATATGCCGGTCCGTTTACCGAAAGTATTTTAATGGGAAACTTAGCTATAAAAAGCTGGATGATGCAAAACCCAAAGCTTAAAGGCTGGGAAGATAAATACCTGGGCCGTAAAAAATTACTATGGGATGCAAAGAATATGAGGATAACCAACTTTGATGAAGCCAATCAATTTGTTAAGAGAACCTATAGGAATGGCTGGAGCTTAGGAATTTGATAGCAAAAATTTGAAGTCCTTATAGTTTGTTATACTTTTTTATAGAAAATGGCCTAAAATATTGGGCAGGCCAAATAATAATCTTACTTTTGTACTCACAAGCCAATACCTGGGATAGACCTCTCCCCTAAAAGTAAAATCATTTTAATTTCATTTTTTTCCGTATCTCCTGAAATCCAGGTTTCTAAGCCTATTATTTAACAATTAAAACCGTAAGAAATGAAAAAATTTTACTCTCCTGTTGTAGCAGACACCTTTACTGCAGTTGGAATTATTCTGGCATTTTATGGAATACTTGCATTAATTGCACTTATTGCAAGTTAATTGATGTATTGCTACAAAATTAATTTTTGGGTTCTTAATAGAACCCTTTTTTTATGCCCTTACTTAAGTACAATATTTAAAATAGTAACGGGCTTGATAAAAGATTGGCCATTTGCACGTTGATTATGAATTTCTCTTACTATGTCCATACCTGTTACTATCCTGCCAAAAGCAGCAAAACCCAATCCATCCGGATTAAAATTTTTACTGCTGTCGTACCCAGTTTGGTCACCTATACAAATAAAAAATTCTGTATTTGCTGTACCAGCTGTTGTTCTTGCTAAAGAAAGGGTTCCTGTTGTATGGGATAACCCTGTTTGCCTGGGCGATTCGTGAATGATGCCTGGTAATTCTGTTGCTTTTTTATTATTACTTTGCCAGATGCCTCCCTGAATAATACCTGTATTAAAATCAGAAGCCATTGACTCTACAAATAAAACCCGGTAAAAAGAACTGTTTTTGTAAAAGCCCGAATCAATATAAGATAAAAAAGCAGCTACCGTTTTTGGAGCTTTATCAGGGTATAATTCAGCTTCAATATTACCCAGGCTGGTAGTTATTAGTATTTGGGGATATTTATTATTGGTACAGGATGCTAAAAGTAAAATGCCGGCTATAAGTATAAGTTTATGCATGGTAGCAAATTACTTATTTATTTTTACACGCCTGCCTTATTCAAAAATTATCAGGTAAAAAAAAGCCGGCTTAAAACCGGCTTTTTTAAAAATTAGTTTTTTGTTATAAACCTGGAATTGTTATAAATATCCGCAGTAGCCATCAATTTTTTATTAACCGCTATTGGTTTGGTTTTATCATTAAAAAAATTAAATGCTTCTATATTATCTCTTACCAATTCATTCATTAATTCAGGGGTATATACTGCAATTTCACCTCCGGTACCGGCTTGCAAAAAAAACTTCTCTGTAGTGTTATGCCCGTTATAAAATTTTAAAGAATAAATATTTAATTTTCCTTTTGCAACCCTAACTGCAAATCCCGGCAAGGCTTTCACTGCTACATAACTGTTTTTTAAAGCAGTAAATTCTTTTTGAGAAATAGCATAATGTTCGTTATTTTGATAGGCTTTTATTTCAACGGAAGTAATGGTTATACTATCATCGGCTATCAGGTGGGGAGTTTGAAAAACACCAGTTACTAATTTTAAACTGGAATAGTGTTTAATAGAGCCGTCAGACATTTGTACAAAACAGGCAGAACCTTCTTTTGCACTTTCAATTTCCGGTTTATGTTGCTCAATGAAGTTTTTACTTGACGAACAGGAGTTGAGTAAAATTAAAAGGCATAAAATGCCTTTAAAAAAAGGTACAGTTGTTTTCATTTTTGAGGGTTTGCTTAAAAACGTAAGATTGCTTGGTTTATTGCCCAAAAAGTCTCAATTATTTAAATAAATAATAATACATTAAGCTCCAACTGTAAATTATTGCCTGTTTATTATGAAAGTAAAATTTTTCTTTGTACTATTGCGCTCTAAACCAACATATATGCTTAACAAAAAATCAACATTTATCCTGGCAATACTGCTGGGTTTCTCAACATTAACCATATTTACTGCTTGCAATAGTGGTGAACCAAAACCTGCTGATACGGACACTAAAAAAATGGAAACAACTCCTCCGGCAAAGGATACTGCAAAAGTAGTGGATAGTGCTGGTACAAGGCCACTTAAACCTACAAACCCATAATTTTATCACTTTTTACAAATTGTATTAAGTAGTTCAAACCTTCTGACTTTTTAGTTTTTAATTAAAGTCAGAGGGGTTTTTTAATCCTAAGTTTTACTATTCTGAATTTAAAATTAACTTCACTGTATGGTCTTGTTTTAATTGTCAGCTTTTCTATTAGCCAATTTTCAATCCTGTGATGTGTTGGAATTAGCAGGGATGCGACAGTTACAAAAATCAACATTTCATATAAAGGAGTATGGTTTGTAAATTCCACTACCAAAGGATGTAGTAATAAAGTTAAATATTCAAATAATATCAGTAAAGAAATTATACCCAAAAACTTTACAACCCGAACATTTATCTTTCTTTTGCTTAGTAACAGGGTTATTAAAAAAAGTGCCGGAATAAATATTCCAATAAATAACAATTGTAATTGCTTTTCTCTTTCTTCTTTAGCTTTTCTTATATTTTCAACTATTTCAGTCTGGCGTAATTGTTCATTGCTCGACATTATCTGAGATTCTCTTATTCTTTCTTTGCCTTCAATAGCATTTTTTAACACGTATACCTGCTCTAAATAAATAAAGGCGCTGTCAGTATTTTTCAATTTTTTATAATGCGCTGTTAAAAAATTAGCCGCATCCAATTGCCCTGCCTGAAAACCGCCTTTTTTTGCAAGAAGAAAGGAATAACGGGCAAAGTACTCTGCTGAATCATTCTTATTGATTTTTTCATATAATTTCGCTAAGCCAATTGTAGTCTCGCAAATCACAACATCATCATTGGCAATTTCAACATAACTTAATGCGTCTTTGTAATTCTTCATGGCCAAATCATAATTCCCCATTTTTAAAAAAGAATGCCCCAATCCGGTCATCGATGTTCCTATCAAATCACCATCTTTCATTTGCTTTGCCAGTTCCAGTGATTTATTAAAATATAAAAAAGCAGAGTCAGATTTATTCTGCCTGTTATATATATCACCAATATTAAGGGCAATATTATATTTATATTCTTCTATGTTATTTAAAGTAACTATTGAATCTGCAGTACTAAAATAAGAGAGGGCTTTTTTAAATTCTTCCTGATAAACATATACAATACCAATATTGATAATTACGCCTGCAAGATTTTTGGGATTACCTTTTACCTCTTCAATTTTTAACCTCTTAATATAGTATTCTAAACCCCGGGGATAATTACCCATACTAACAAATGCGTTTGCCAATATATTCAACAATCTTGATTCCCCATCAATATATTTTATTTTTTTT
>JAYSTT010000695.1:0-2003 GCA_043719495.1 Ferruginibacter sp.
CGGTTACTGCTAAGATCGAGTTCTGTAAGCTGGCCCAGGGCGACAATATTTTCCGGGATGGAAGAAAGCCTGTTGCCGGCCAGATTGAGTGTGGTAAGATTGGGAAAGCGGGAAATACTTTCCGGTAATTCGGTCAGCTTTTGGTCATTCAGGTACAGGATAAAAACCTGGGAGGGATTTTTCAGTGCTTCGTCAAGAGATGAGTAGACTTTATCTTTTTGTGCTTGACTATTTAGCAAAGAAACAAGGAAGACAAACAATATTGGTATTTTTTTCATAGGTCAAATTTCGGATTTTATTTATCATGGTAATCCGAAATCAAAAAAAGCCTCTCCAACTGGAAAAGCTTTTTAAAAAATTGCTGTAGGGGCCCCGATTCGTATCGGGGCACGGGGCAGTTAGCTGTAGTACAATCCCGATATCTATCGCATTGGCGTCAAGTTAAGGGTTATGCACGTCTGTGGAAAGATAGTGTTAGTAAGGGTTTAAAAAGAAAAAGCAACTTGTAGTTCTAAACACATTTTACAATGTCTACAAGTCGCAATTTCAACAGCAAGGTAAAAAAAACTTTGATAAGTTCTTTGACAAATCTGTTATAACCAAAATAGGTAAGCAAAGCGGCTTTGTGCAGCGCAAGAGTAAAAAGATAAGTGCCTATCATTTTGTAGTTGGATTTATTATTAGTTGCTGTAATGGCAACAGCACGTTTAGTGAATGGGCTTTACAAATAGGCTTATTGAGTGGTAAAAGTGTAAGCAAGCAAGGCGTATTTGATCGCCTGCATGCCAGTGCCGTGCTGTTTGCAAAGCAACTCTTAGAGGAGGTATTGTTAAAGCAAAGCGGTAAAGATTTTATATCCGGACTCTTTGAGAGTTTTGGCAAAGTCTTGCTGCAAGATAGCACCACCTTGCGTTTGCCGCAGGTATTATCAAAGCTGTTCCCCGGCAATCATAGCCGTGGAGAGCAAAAGGCGGTAGCCCGGATACAAAGTATTTTTGATATAAAAGCGATGCGGTTCATCAATTTTTCATTGGGGTCATTTACACAAAACGATCAGTCGGCCAGTGGAAGTATTTTATCGTTGGTAAAAAAGGGTGACTTAGTAATAAGGGATCTGGGCTATTTTTCATTAGCTGTATTTGAAAAATTGATTAAAGCAAAGGTTCATTTTTTAAGCCGGTTGCGTTATGGTGTCACTATAAGCGACAGCCAGGGGAAACCCGTTTTATTAAAAGACTTATTGAAACAAAAACAGGGGGTGGACAGGTGGGTATATATCGGCAGAGAAAAAAAAGTATGGGTACGCTTAGTAATGGTGCCAGTGCCAGCCGCCCAGGCAGCCGAAAAAATACGCAGGGCTAAGCAAGACCGTGATGCAAGACTTAACCATTGCCAGCAATATTACCAGTGGCTCACCTTTAATGTGTACATCACCACCGTAGATAAAGAAGTGTGGACTGCCCGGGAAGTATATAAAGCCTATCGGGTACGCTGGCAAATAGAAATTATCTTTAAATCCTGGAAAACAGGCTTTAATCTGCAACATATTTTACACGAAGGCTGTACCAATGAACACCGGGTAAGGGTAAGCATTTTTCTGCTGCTGCTGTTTATGTGTTTGTTTATGCAAAAAATTTATGTACGCCATAAACAGGGCATTGAAAAAAACAGCGATAAAACGATAAGCCTTTTGAAACTATCTATGTATGTCAGCAATAACATTAAAGAAATCATCACCATCCCTGATAAAATGCTAAGAGAAATAATAGTACACCATTGCTGCTACGACAAACGTTCCGATAGAATGAATATGACAGATTTGTATCAACAAAATGAAAATTAACTTGACGCCAATGCGATTGCATCGGGGTACCGACCTTACGGCCCACCCCGATATTAATCGGGGCGTGTTTACCAATTCCCTGCGATGAGCGATTCGATGTAAATCCTACTTTTTTGTTTCTTTATTCGAAACTCCTCTTTTCTTGCCTCTCTTTCGGTTG
>JAYSTT010000696.1:0-4850 GCA_043719495.1 Ferruginibacter sp.
GCACATATATTTCTTCACTTATATTTAGTCATTTTTGATAAAGACGGAAATATTATTGCAGAAGAAAGTAATTTTCCGTTTCAACTGAATAAGAAGCTGAATAAGAAGTATATGAAGAACTGGAAACGATATTCTAAAACATTAAAAGATGTATCTGGTGATAAAATAGAACATTATCAAAAACCATTGGATGATTTTCAAATAGAATTTGACAATCTTGTTAGTTTAATGGCAGATGAGAGAAAGTGAAAATATTTAGATGGCCTTGAAATTTTGAAAGGATATAACTTTCGCAAATATTTAAGTTGTATGTCACTTAAGACAAGCCTCTTCATAAAAAATGGCCAATTGATAATACTAATTCAAAAATTTTCATTACGATATACTTCATTATCATAGTGCTGATAAGTTGCGGCATCTGTGCAATCTGTGGCAAAACCATTCTGGCACCAGCCAAAATCCAAACATCATCTTCTCTGCAAAACCTGTGTTATCAGCGGGCAACCTGTTAAATGTTAATAAAAATTACATGAACGGATTTGTCATTTACGAGTAAAGTCGTATTTTGCTTACGAAAATAATCGTATTATGACATTAATTAAGAACCTAAAGCCCACTGAGAGTGAACTTGAAATATTAGGGATTTTATGGAATGAACAATCTGCAACAGTTCGCACAGTACATGAAGAATTAAGTAAAACCAAAGACAGTGGTTATACAACTACGCTTAAACTTATGCAGATAATGCATGAAAAAGGCCTGGTAACCCGTAACGATAGCAGCAAAACTCATATTTATCAGCCCGCAGTTAGCAGAGAGAAAACACAAAAACAATTTTTAAATAAAATGATTAATAGCTTGTTTGCGGGTTCATCGGCTAATCTGGTGTTACAGGCCTTGGGTGGCCACAATGCAAGCAATGAAGAGTTAGAAAAAATTCAGGAGCTAATTACCCAACTAAAAAAAGCTAAATAGTTAATTGGTTAATTAGTTTAATAGTGTACCAATCGATACTAATTTACGAGTTAACCAATAAACTAATCAACCAATTAACTAATAAAAAATGGCACATCTCTCCTACAGTTTCTGCATGAGCATGTTGCACAGCTTGTGGCAAGCTGGGTTATTGGTAATTGTATATTTTTTTTCTGAAAAAATTTTAAACAACAAAATTTCTTCATTACAAAAAAGGAATTGGTTATTTATTTTATTACTTACACAGGTAACTTTCTTTCTTTTCACATTTTTCATTTACTACTTTAATTCGGAAGGCACATCTAATGATAATTTAATTGGCAAAACCGTTACCGGAATATTATCAAATGAAAATATTATTATAATTACCCCTTGGCTGTTTACAATTTACCTTACTGTTATCAATTATAAAATGGTAAGGGCACTATATGAATGGCAACATTTTAAAAAACTATATTATACCGGTTTGCAAAAACCATCAATAGATTTGAAATTATTTACTGCCCTAAAAGCCAACCATTTTGGCATAAAAAGAAAAGTGAAGTTGTGGTTAAGTAATTCTATTAAAGTGCCGGTTACCTTTGGTTTTTTAAACCCTATTATTATTTTACCCGTTGCATTAATAAATCTAATAAGCATGCAACAGGCCGAAACCATTATTTTGCATGAGCTTACACACATAAAGGCAAATGACTACCTGCTTAACTGGTTTTTAATTGTTGCCGAAAATATTTTCTTTTTCAATCCTTTTATTAGTAGCATTTGTAAAAAAATACGTTTAGAAAGAGAAAAATATTGTGATAGTAATGTAATAGCTTTTCAATATTCGCCATTACTATATGCCGAAACATTACTTCAGGTACAATATATTCAGCAATACATTCCACAGTACCAGTTAGCAGCAGTTACAGAAAAAAAACAGTTGCTGCAGCGCATTCAGTTTTTTTCCAATGAAAAAAATTTTACCAATCAAAAATCAAACAGGATCACTATTCCTCTTTTTAGTATTTTGCTCTTTTTATTTTTGAGTGCAACCATTTATTTTCAATACCAAATTACCACAGCCAAAAAAGCTGTAGTTGTTACAGGAACCTTCCCCACTTATAAATCATCTGGCGAAATAAATTTTCCTGCAGTTGTAACAAATATCTTTGAAAGTTTTTCAGATGATAAATTACAAAACATTGTAGCTGAAGTGGTAAAACAACAACCTTTAATTGAAAAACGATTAAAAGATTTAAAACCATTGATACAGGCTATTCAGGATAAAGTACAAGCTGCTAGGGCTAAAGAAGCTGGAGCTATTGAAGAGCAGGTTGAAACAAATTATATTACCCCTGCTTCAATAAAAGAAAATGATGCCACCCGGCAGATAGTTATAAAAGAAGAGCAATCGGGCTCTAAAAATACTACCGTAAAAGTTTATACAGTTGCTTTTATTAATGACGAATGGGTTTTAATTCCCGAATGGATGGTTGCTGCCAGGGAAATAAATACCGACTCCTTAAATACAAAACTTGATACAAGTTTATTTAAAAAAGATAAACAAGAGGAAGAATAATTTTTTAATAGCACCTTGGACAAGCCTGGCTGTATTTATTGCCAATAATAAATCCTAACATTATTTCGTGGGTATTTTTTGTATAGGTCCTTAAACGGGAAGTAGTGGCATTTTCATAAGCATAACTTATATTGAATGTATTGGAAACATTTATACCTGCCATTGCAGAATAGCCCGAGATTAAATCTGAAAAACGATAACTGCCCCCTACCCATACTTTATCTAAGTATTGCAATTTAAGATTGGTATGCAAACCGGTTAATTGTGGTTGCCAGTATTGAACCATTACCGAAGGCATTACCATTACTTCATCTGTAAGCGAAAAACGATATCCGGCGGTTAAGAAATAATTAGGTGTATAATACGTACCATATTTATCGTTGGTAACAAACTTTGCTTTACCCGGTATAATATTTAATACAGATACTCCCAGAAAATACCTGGCGGAATATAACCAAAGACCCGCTCCTATTTCTGGCTTTAGTTTTTTTAATTCACCGGTACTAATTCCAATGGCCGGATCGTTTGGATCTAAATTAGCCCATTCTATTTTTGAGCGGTCTAAACTTACACTGGTAATACCCGCATTTATTCCTGCAGATAAAGTTGTTTTAATGCTAAGTGGTTTATGATAAGCATAAGAGGCATTCAGTGTCCAGCGGTTAATGTAACCAGCTTTATCATTCATTGCCACAAAACCAACACCGTGATGTGGATCTGGCGGAGTATATTCCTCCCATAATCTTTGACCCCTTGGGTTTTCTCCGGGTACCTCAAAAGATGTGGCAGTTGTTCTTAAATCTGTTTTACCAATAGGCGCATGAATACTAAAGTATGTGGTAACAGGTGCCCCGTTAATACCTGTCCACTGGTTACGGTTACTTAGTTTTATATCGATATAATTTTCAATACCCGTAACGCCGGGGTTAAGGATATAACTGTTTAAGATATACTGTGTATAAAATGGTTTTGCCTGCCCCAATGCTATCACACTGCAAAAACAACTAGTTGCTATCAAAATAATTCTTTTCATGGTTTCGCTTTTTCCCTTTTTATTTCTGCACTGGAGAAATTATAGCAGCTTTTATTTAATAATAGTTACATATCCTGTAATTGGTGCTCTTCCACTTTCTGGTTCCACAATATAATAGTAAGTATCAAAAGGCAATGGCTTACCCTTCAATGTTCCATTCCATGGTGTTTTATATCCTTTCGATTCAAACACTAATTGCCCGGTTCTTGTAAATACCTGTACCCTGCAATTAGGATAAGTGTCTAAATAATCAATTAACCAAAATTCATTAATGCCATCGCCATTGGGTGTAAAAGTATTGGGTATTCGTGGTGCTTTTAATACTTTCACAAACATACTATCAGGTTTGGCACAGCCACCTCTTCCGGTAACCATTAACGTGTAAGTAATATCATCCTGCAAATTATTTGCAGTAGGTGATGCAATTTTGCTGTTGTTTAAATAGGTTGCAGGTGTCCATAAATATTGTAAGTCATTACCGGTAACATTTGACAGGATGGTTATTGAACCTCCCTGAAGAACTACCCTGTCTGGCCCAGCATCTACTACCGGATAGGGATGCACTGTAAATTGCTGCATCAAGGTATCACTGTTACAACCTCTGCTGTTTACGGTAAATAATGATACATCATAAGTTTTGGGTGCAGTAAACAAGTGCGGTTCAATAGGTAACGTACCTAAGGAGGACGCATCACCAAAATTCCAGTTCCATTTTATCACACTCCCATCAAGTCCATTGGTTAAATCTCTCAGCACAACTATATCTCCAATACACACTTCAGGTTTGCTAAAACTAAATGCTGCTTTTGGCTGTGGATGAATAAAATCAATTAACTTGGTTAACACTTTTACACAATTGCTGCCACTGGTTACCGTTAGCTTAACTGTGTATGGCCCGGTACCGGTATAAATATGGGGTGCTGGTGTTACAGATAGTGATGAATTTAATAAGCCGCTTGCAGGATCGCCAAAATTCCATAAATAAGTAATGGCAGAATTATCAGCAATGCTGGAATTATTTACAAATGATACAGATGCATTGGGCAAACAAACGCTGGATTGAGCAAAAGAGAATAGTGTTTGCGGAATTGGGCTTATATAAACCTGCTGTACTTTACTGGTACTTTTGCAACCATAAGCAGATGTATTGTACATAGTAACGGTATAATTACCCCAACCTGGAAATGCATGTGTAAATGTATTACCTGGTACATGACTTTCTAATGGCGTACCATCACCAAAATTCCAAATGGTATTATTTAGTACAACACCTGCCGGTGC
>JAYSTT010000697.1:0-1999 GCA_043719495.1 Ferruginibacter sp.
AAAACCTTTATCTGCCTGGCAGATTGTGTTGGGAAAATATTTTTCAATCCTGGTTGTTTTATTGCTGGCAATTCTGCCTACAATAATCTACATCATCACTATTAAAACATTAAGTGCCCAGGGCGGTATTGATAGTGGCGGCATACTGGGAAGTTATATTGGTTTGTTTTTACTCGCTACCGTTTTTGCAGCCATAGGCTTGTGTTGCAGCGGCTTTACCAGTAATGCAGTAGTGGCTTTTTTAATCAGTGCTTTTAGTTGTTTGATTTTATACTTTGGTTTTAACGCACTCAGTAAACTTCCTTTTTTTGCAAACGGATTAGATTATTACATTGAAATGCTGGGTATTGATTTTCATTACCGCAGTATCAGCCGTGGCGTGTTAAACAGTCGTGACCTGGTTTATTTTCTGAGTGTGATTTTTCTTTTTTTATTGATGACAGTTAAGAGTCTACATAAAAAATAATTTAATAAAACATAATTATCCCCCTTTAGGGGCTAGGGGCAAATGAACATCTTTAATAAAATATGGAAGAACAAACTTTGGTTGTTGATAACCATCGTTCTGCTTGGTGCGATAAACTGGCTGGCGTCGCAATATCACACAAGGATTGATTTTACCAATGAAAAACGTTTCACACTTTCTGCTCCCACAAAAAAAGTTTTACAAAAACTGGATGATGTTGTGCAGGTTGATGTTTTTTTAAAAGGAGATTTCCCCAGCGGGTTTAAAAAATTAGCCAACAGCACTAATGAAATGCTGAGTGAGTTTAAAGAGGTAGCTGGAAAAAAATTGCAGTATCGTTTTATTAGTCCCGATGAAAATGTAGAAGGTACAAATATGCCGTGGGCCGACACTTTAGGGGCATTGGGTTTTTATCCCATCAACCTTACTTCCCAAATTAAAGAGGGGCAGCAGCAGCAGAATATTTACCCGGTTGCTTTTGTTTATTATAAAGAAAATATTGCACCGGTAATGATTTACCAGGGAAAAACAAAAGCCATCACTTATCCCGAGATCAATAGCGCCGAAGCGATGATGGAATTTAATTTTATCAGCGCCATAGATAAGGTTACAACAAAAGATAAACCAATGCTGATTTACTCAGCCGGCAATGGCGAACCGGTAGATGGCAGAACCTACGACCTCACAGAGAACCTGCTGAAACCGAATTATAAATTTCAACCGGTAAACCTGAATACAATACCACGTATTCCTGACCCGGTGAAGGTTTTAATGATTGTAAAACCGGCTGTGCCTTTTAGTGACGCAGAGAAATTTAAGATTGACCAGTTTGTAATGCGTGGAGGCAAACTAATTTTATTTACCGATAAATTAAATGCTGAGCTGGATAGTTTGGAGAGCAAAAAAGGGGAAATAATTGCTTATGATCGCGGGCTTGAATTGAATGACCTGCTGTTTAAATATGGAGTTAGAATCAACGCTGATCTGGTAATGGATCTGCAATGCGATTTTTTACCTTTTGATGTAAGCGGGAACAAACAGTTTGAGTTATTACCCTGGAATTATTTTCCGGTTTTTGAAACCAAATCAAACCATGTGATCAATAAAAACCTGGGCTTTGTAAGCGGCAGGTTTGTTAATTCCATTGATACAGTTGGTGCCGAAGGGATTAAAAAAACGGTACTCTTAAGCTCATCACCAAATTCAAGAACGATTGCAACGCCTGCATTAATCAGCGTACTGGAAAATGTAAAAGCACCGGAAGATGAAAAATTTAAAAAAGCAAACATACCGGTTGCAGTTTTGCTCGAAGGAAAATTTCAGTCTTTGTTCAGCAACCGCCTTTCGCAGGCTATGAACGACAGTCTACAGAAATATGGCGCAACATTTTTACCACAATCCATTACCGATAACAAAATAATTGTGGTAGCTGATGGAGACATGGTTTTAAACTCAGTAGTTAAAGGAAATCAGCCAATACCAATGGGCATGAATCCTTACACATACGGAAGTAAACAGGAATTTGCTTTTGCT
>JAYSTT010000698.1:0-1998 GCA_043719495.1 Ferruginibacter sp.
ACATACCTGTATTAATGTGCTTAAGAAAAATAAAAAGTTCTCTGATAGCGTTGATATAGCAAATGCCCACAGTATTCATATCAGGGAAGAAATGATACCGTCCATTATGCAGGCCAAGCAGGTTGTTGAGTGTATCAGATCTTTACCGCTGGGATACAAAACAGTTTTAAACCTGTATGCTATTGAAGGGTATTCGCATAAAGAGATTGCTTTTATGTTGGATATTGAAGAGAGCACGAGCCGGAGCCAGTACACCAGGGCAAAATCTATGTTGGAAGAAATATTGATCAGAAAAAAAATAATTCAGCGACCAAAAAAGAAAACAAATTTTTTGGGAGCAGTTTAACCATGTTTAATTTGCTTAAAGTATTTTAAACATTGGAATTACCAATTACTCTTATGGTTTTATAAAAATCTTTTCACAAATGCATCAATACAGAAATGAAGGTGCGCTGGAAGGCTGGATACGAAGAATTGTGGTACATACCTGCATTAATGTTTTGAAGAAGAATAAAAAATTTTCTGACAGTATTGATATTACCAATGCACACAGTATTCATGTAAGGGAGGAAATGATACCATCAATTATGCAGGCTAAACAGGTTGTTGAATGTATCAGATCATTACCGCTGGGTTATAAAACAGTTTTAAACCTGTATGCAATTGAAGGATACTCGCATAAAGAAATTGCTTTTATGCTGGATATTGAGGAGAGTACAAGCCGGAGTCAATACACCAGGGCAAAATCTATGTTGGAAGAAATATTGATCAGAAAAAAAATAATTCAAAGACCAAAGAAAAAGACAAATCTTTTGGGAGTTGTATAACCAGGTTTGATTTGCCCATAGCAACTCAAATATTGGAATTACCAATCACACTTACGTTTTAATAAAATGACAGAGAACGAATTTTACGCTGATGAATTTGAACAACTGCTTAAAGAAAAAGCAGATCAGTTCAGCATGTATCCTTCTAAACGGGTTTGGTACAGCATTTACAATAACCTGCACCCAAGCCGCAGGTGGCCTTCTGTTGTTATCAGTTTACTTTTAATTACTTCTTTAATGCTTATTGGTTATTTAAATACCGGAGATAATTCCATCACCGGAAAAATGAACTTAAGCAACAATACGTTTAACAAAACTTCTGATGAAATAAACAATACACAAAAAACAAGTCAGAAAAAACAGCCTGCGCCTTATTCCAAAACTGAACAAAAACCTGCATCAGTATTTAAAAATGCATTTGAAGATCTGGCTACCGGTGAAACAGAAAATTATAACTATACTGTTGTTAAAAGTAACAGGCCGGCTTATTTAAACACACCTGCCACAGCATCAGATAATAAATTAACTGCAGAGGCTCCTGTAACAAATAATAATACAAAGGATATTGTACAGGTTATTGATACTTATATAAAGTTGAATAAAATTTTTACTGATATTGCTGCTTACAACAAAAAAAATAATTACCCTTCGCCAAAATCTTCATCTAAAAAAACTTCCGATGAAATTTTTAATGAGGGAAATTCTGAAGCTATTAAGTCTGCAGATAATGCCAGAACTTTAACAATAGCAGCTGACAATACCGTTAATACAGAAGCAAATAAACCAGCTGAAAATATTGTTAAAGCATTTACCAACGTTGGTAAGGAAAAACATACGCTGACAAATGAAGAAAAAGCCTGGATTGAAAACTATGCTTTACAAAACAAGCCTGCCACCAAAAAGTGGAAAGGCCGTTTAGGCTATCAGTTTTATCTTACCCCGGCTGTTAACTACCGTAAATTAACTACCGAGTCAAAAGGATCTGCAACACCCTTTGCCACTGGCGATATCAACCGCTCCATCAGCCAGAAACCTGGTGTTGGAATAGAAGCAGGCATTGGATTGAATTATGCAATTGCCAAAAGATTACAGTTAAAAGCAGGTGTACAGGTTAACTACACCAACTATAATATTAATGCAGATCAAAACAATCATCCTGTAGCAACTACTA
>JAYSTT010000699.1:0-4844 GCA_043719495.1 Ferruginibacter sp.
AGGTGATGGCAGGCAGGCTGCTTTTGGCACTTCTAATATACCGGTAATTTACGGTGTTAAAGAAGCTACTATCAATGCATTCATTAAATCTAACCCTACCTGGTCAAGGCTATTGGCTGATAATCAAAGATTAGAAACCAGCCCTGTAAATTTGTTAACCGCTGCCCAGCTTTTTATGGCACGGGCCGAAGCTGCTGCAAGGGGCTGGACAGGCGAGGATAGGTTTGACATGTTAAAACAGGGTATTAATGCATCATTTGCTCAATGGGGTTTACCATTACCTGCTGCATCATATTTTACGCAGGGTGCTGTAGTGCTTGATGGTGGTGCAAATGATTTAAAGAAAATAGCTGAACAAACTTATTTAGCTTCTTTTCCTAATGGAAGGGCTGGATGGAATAGTTGGAGAAGATCAGGGTTTCCTGTTTTAACAGTTGCGCCAGATCCTTTAAATCCTGCACATGTGGTAACACCAAGGAGATATACATTTACACCTGCTGCAAATTCAACTTTTTCTGAGTATCTGTTAAATCCTGCGGGGCTTGCTTCAAGTATTGCAACCTTAAGCCCTGCCGGAGATCTTCAGGAAAACAGGATGTGGTGGGATAAATAATTTATTAAATTAAAAATTTTTTTATGAAAAAAATATTAATACTGATTTCCGTTGTTGCATTTGGGTTTGGTTGCGATAAAATAGAAGTTAAAGAACCAATTGCTGCCAATGCTGGAACAACCGCAATTAAGTTCTCCATTCAAACACCAAACAGTGTTTATCCTAAGATAAATTATGTACCTAATGGTACAACTGCTCAGTATCTTTCATTACAGGATAATGATATTAAAGTTAAATTTGAGGCCCCTACTCTGGCACCAAATGACATATACCTTGTATATGGAATTAATCCAGCCGGAATAACTAAATTAAATGCTGAGGGATTGGCTAAGGATCCTAAGTACAAACCTTTTTTCCTTTTACCCGATAGCACCTACCAGATATTGGTAACAAAAGATACAATTAGACAGGGCTTTCAATATGGCGAAAAAGTTGCCAATAATATTGTTGTTAATACTACAAAGATTGACCCTTCTGTTAACTATATGTTGCCTTTAACCGTAACCAGTAGTGCTTACCCCTCTGCGGCTGGCACAGGTACTATTTATTACTACATAATAGGTAACCCACTTGCCGGAAAGTATAATCTGGGAGGTGGAACCCCTGCAACAGGCAGGTACAATTGTACTGTTCCCGGAGATCAGGGTTGGGCTTTCCCAAGTCCTGTGCCTGCTAACTTTGCTTTAGCAGTAATACCATCTACTAAAACTTTAGTTCCACTTAGTGATACTTTGTGTTTTGTAGATGCTTCAAACCTCGGTGGTGGTACTGGCAGAGATTATTATATTGGATATGATCCGGGTAGAAGTACTACTAATGTAAGTTTTTATTTAACCCAGTCTTTTGCAGATGGTATATCAAATATTCGCAAATTTGTTAGTACTTATGACCCTGTAGCTAAAAGAATAACATTGGTTTGGTCATACAATAATCAGGCTGGCGGTGTCGGTAGTGATAGAATTATTAGTGAAACATTTACAAAACAATAATACCCAACTTTATTTATTTAAAAGGTTCCGTTTTTACGGAGCCTTTTTTTATACCTTTACTTATTAATTTTTAATAATGACCAACACGGAACAACCAAACCAACTTAATATTGAAATATCTGAAGAAGTAGCAGAAGGTTCGTATGCCAACCTTGCCATCATTACACATAGCCATGCAGAGTTTGTGGTGGACTTTGTGAATGTAATGCCCGGCACACCAAAGAGCAAAGTAAAAAGCCGTATTATTCTTACCCCTTTTCACGCCAAGCGTTTTATGAAGGCAATGATAGATAATATTAAAAAGTTTGAAACGGCTAACGGCACAATACAAGATATGGAAGCGGTGGAAATACCATTTAATTTTGGCGGTCCTACTGCACAGGCATAAATTTAACGACGCTTCATCTTTAAGCTAAAATGAATTTATGAAATGGGGCAGGTATTTTATAACCCTTAACTTATTCCACTAACAACCATCTCTTTATTAATTTTTTGTACCAATCCCTGCAAAACTTTTCCAGGCCCTACTTCGGTAAAATGGATAGCACCATCGGCAATCATTGCTTGTACGGTTTGCGTCCATCTTACAGCACCCGTTAACTGGGCTATTAAATTTGTTTTTATTTGGGTTGCATCAATAACTGCTTTAGCCACCACATTTTGGTAAACAGGGCAGGAGGGAAGATTAAAATGAGTGGCATTAATGGCTTCGGCCAATTCTTCTTTAGCAGGCAGCATTAACGGGCTGTGAAAAGCACCACCTACAGGTAAGATTAATGCCCGTTTTGCACCAGCGGCTTTCATTCTTTCGCAGGCAATTTCAATACCTTTTATCGAACCGCTAATTACCAACTGCCCGGGGCAATTGTAATTGGCTGCAACCACCACTTCATTGGTTTCTGCATAAAGTGCTGCACAAATTCCTTCTACTTTTTCATCGGCCAAAGCAAGCACTGCCGCCATAGTAGAAGGATTTAATTCGCATGCCCTTTGCATGGCTTTTGCCCTTATTGAAACCAATTTTAAAGCATCAACAAAGCTTAAGCTATTGTTTGCTACCAGTGCAGAGAATTCGCCTAAGGAATGACCTGCCACCATATCAGGTTTTACTGTAGCTAAAGTTTTATAAGCAATTACTGAATGTAAAAAAATTGCAGGTTGTGTTACATTGGTTTGTTTTAAATCCTCATCGCTGCCGCTAAACATAATATCCGAAATCCTGAAACCTAAAATATCATTGGCCTGTTCAAATAATTTTTTTGCAAGAGGGTTAGTATCGTATAAATTTTTTCCCATTCCAGAAAACTGGGCACCTTGCCCGGGGAATACAAATGCATTTGCCATCACAATTAGTTTATTGATTAATTTGTTTATTAGTTATATCAATTAGACATTTAAATAATACTGTCAGCCTTTGTCATCTTGAGCCTGCCCGTTCCGTTCAGGCGGGCTTGTCGAAAGATGTCGAAGGCGGTTTAGTTATATGAACCCGGTTTCGACAAGCTGCTAATGACAAGTATTTTAAAAGGTTGATAAACAATTTTTTATAAAAATTGAATTTAGCCACAAAGGCTCGAAGACACAAAGGAAAATGCGTAGCATTTTTTCTACTTCGTGCCTTTGTGCCTTCGTGGCAAACCTTTTTCGCAGCGAAACTGAGAAAAAAATCTTATTGTCATTTGCAACCTGTCCCGACCTTTCGGGAAGAGCTTAAAATATTTTTATGAGTGCCTCAACCTGACAACTTTCTAAAGACCTGTTTCAATGTCTAATTGGTATTATACAGCTATTACTTTTTATGTAGCTTTTATAAGTCAAAGATATAAACATCATTCTTTTAAAATGTATTGCATAAAAAAAGTTTATTTGAGGTTAAAGGCCTTAACACAAATAAACCTCACAGATTATAACTGTTTTCAAAATACTAACAGGCTTTCATAAACCTTTGAGGTTTGCCATTTTAGGCATAACATAACACTAGTGCAGCTTTGCACTTATCAGTTTAACAAACTCACTCCTGGTTTCATTTTTTTCAAACTCACCCCAAAAGGCAGATGTGGTAGTAACAGAGTTTTGTTTTTGTACACCCCTCATCATCATACATAAATGCGATGCCTCAATTACCACAGCCACACCCAAGGGGTTTAGGGTTTCTTTTATTGAAGTAAGAATCTGTTGCGTTAATCTTTCCTGCACCTGCAGCCTGCGGCTAAATACATCTACCACCCTTGCAATTTTGCTAAGGCCGGTAATATAGCCATTTGGAATATAAGCCACATGTGCTTTGCCATAAAAAGGCAACATGTGATGCTCACACATACTGTACAATTCAATGTCTTTTACAATGATCATTTCACTTACATCTTCATGAAATTTTGCAGAGTTTAAAATAGCATTGGCATCCATCTGATAACCCTGTGTAAGGAACTGCATAGCTTTTGCAACACGTTCGGGTGTTTTTTGTAGGCCTTCCCTTTCGGCATCTTCACCCAACAACTGCAATGTTTCTTTATAAGTTTTTGTAAGACCATGAGTAATTTTATCGTCGTACTGTTCGCCTTTTGAATATGCCATTAGTTGCTGTTTAAATTTTATTAATTGTAATTAGTTTGCCGGATAATCTACAAAATTTCTTTCAGTTTCATACAGGCGTATTTGCAAATCAAATTTTAAATCAATCTTGCCACGTAAAATATTATAGATAACAATTGCAATATTTTCTGCACTGGGGTTTAAGTTTTTAAATTCCAATGTGTCTTCATTCAGGTTTTTATGATCAAAACGCTCCAGCACATTTTCCTGAATTAAATCGCTGAGTAATTTCATGTCATATACATAACCAGTTGCTTCATCAGGTATGCCGGTTACTTTTACAATCAACTCATAATTATGGCCATGAAAGTGAGGGTTGTTGCACTTGCCAAAAATACGGGCATTGGTTTGCTCATCCCATAAAGGATTGTTTAGGCGGTGTGCAGCATTAAAATGCTCCTTTCTGTAAATGGCTACTTTGTTATTCATACTATTTATGTATAAAAATTGCTGATGCTTATAACAGAAGTCTGCTGTTTAAACACATCTGCTCACGAAGTTAATTACAATTAAAGGTATGAATTGTTCACACTAAACTAAAACTTAATTTCCGTAATATTCAACAAATATCCGTGGGGTTTCGTATAATTTAAGGCAATGAAGCTGCACCTCTTTTGGCAGATGCGGTACTAACTGGTTCCAGATACCAA
>JAYSTT010000700.1:0-11582 GCA_043719495.1 Ferruginibacter sp.
ATTCAATCGCAATAAATTAACCGGCGATAGCATTAACCAAATGCAATCCAGTAAATCCACATTATAAAACTCAGTACCAGCGCTGCCCAGGGATTTATAAAGGCCACTGCCATTATAATACAGTTGAATACCAATCCGGTATTTTCACTTTTTGTAAAAGCCTTTATTTCTATTTCAGTAATGCCTTCTATTAATAAATTTCTTTTTGTTGATGCTGCATACCAAAGTAAACGAAAGGCAAGGCTTATTAAAACAAAATAGCCGGTATAAAAAATAACAGCTGTTTTAAAGGCCCCTGTCAGTAAAAATATTCCCAGCGTTTTTGTTGGAAAAGGTACCAGCGCAACAATCATTAACAGCAAGCCATTCGCAATCATCACAAAGTTGTTAGTAGTGTTTATTTTTGTAAAAAGACTGTGGTGCCCTATCCATGCCAGCAGTACGTTTATAAAACTGATAAAGTATGCTAACAGAATGGGCCATTTATGTATCAACTCCTGCGTTAAGCCATTATTGGTTATGCCTTCTTTTACTTCAACGCCAATTTCTATTGATAATAAGGTAACCGCTATACAAAAAATTCCATCACTGAAAGTTTCAACCCGGATGGTTTCTTTTTGTTGCTGTATGCCGTCGGTAATATTCATCTTTATGAGGAGTAAAGAAAATCTGGAAATTCAGGATTATTGCTTTTTAAAGATTGCTGGCTACTATTCTTACCATTATGTTGTTCTTTTATCAACTTTACATAATTTTTGTTTTCTTTAAACATTGTCATTGCTTCAGAAAAACGCATATACGGAATCTGCTGTTGCTGATGATTAAGCCGGCTGACCTTTGCTAAAATATTCCAGTGCCTGATAATTTCTTTCCAGGCAAAAAATATAGAATGTTTTGGGTCATACATGTGGGTGGGTTCACTACCAGCACCATTTAATTCTATGATTGAAATATTTTTTCCCTGTTCCAGTTCTTCCCAGGTATTATAGCGTAAATCCATGCGGCCAAAATAAAATCCTTTTACTTTTTTACAAATAGTATCAATGGTAGTTTCCAATTTATTATTTATCAGGTGGCTTACATCTATAAATTTTGCGCCTCTTGCATGGTTGCCGTAAGGTACTAATAATTTAACCTGGCCTTTAGTTAAAACCTCTTTTAATAAATTGGCATTGGTACTTTGCAGATAAGGTATTTGTAAAATATGCCGGTTTTCGTTTTGTAACAATTCCCCGACAGTTAGTATACCATCACCGGTTACAGTTAAAAATTCTTTGCTTACAATACCGGAAATACGGCCTTTAACTTCTCCAGGGTAACGATAATAAAATATACCCACTTCTTTTTCCAAATGAATAAATTCCTGGATCAAAAAATCTACCTTAGAAGAAGCACAGTAAGCAACCACATCTGATTCATTTTCCAATTTTTTTACTGCTAGTCCCTGCATACCAATATCAGGCTTGCCTATCAGGGGGTAATTGAAATTATTAGTTTTTATCTGTTCTAAAATTTTAGCAGTGTTGTTGCAACTTTTGAATAATAATGTACGGGGATAATATGCTGCTGGTAACAAATCATAAATTTCTTTTTTAGACTCCATTAAAAACCCACCGTTTTTAATAGTTGGATTACTGGTATTAAAATAGAAAAAATTTTTATTCCTCAGCCCCAGTAATATCCAGTAAAAATAAATTGGGCTATATACCACTGAAAACGGCCAGTACTCCCAGTTAAAGAATTTTATAAAAAATGAATGGCGAAATATTTCTTTTAGGCGTTTCATACTTTATTTTACTAAGCAACTCTTTGTAAATGCAAAGAAGAAAACTGCTGTAAGCTTACTGTATTGTTTATAATATCAATATATTTCATACTGCCTTCATTATTTTTCAATTCAATTCCGGTGATGCTTACAGTTAACATTTTTCCATCACGGTTCATTTTCAGATCGTTGTTACTATCTCCTTCACCGGTAAACTGATGAAAGTTTAAAATATCTTCCCGTGAGGGATTAGGATTATCATTAAGCCATTTTAAAAACCAACGTTCTCTTTTTAAAACTATAGTTTCCTCATATAAGGTTGCAGAGCTCCATATATAAGGTCTGTAATTTTTTAATTGAACACAATATTTATTTTGTCCATCCCAGCGGCATTCGTACAAACATTTATTTTCAAAAATTACAATAGTAAAGGGTTCAATATTAAACAGGTTGGTTTTTGTGAATTTTACTACAGGCCTTTCTTCTGCAATAATGTCTAAAAAAACAATTCCCCTGCTAAGGCGATAGGGTGGTTGTGTAATATGTTTGGTAAATGCCCCATTTAATAATACAGCGGCATTACCATTTTGATGTAACCCTATCCAGCTGCCACCTGCGTCTGCATCTTTTGGATACAATAAACCACTGCCTTTCCCCCAGCGGATTTCTGGCGGAAAAGCGGCTTTACGTAATTTTTTTTCATCACGGTTGGAGGTAATAAAAAATTTATCTTTTACCGGAATAAAACTTACTGTGCACATGTCTTCCGGTATTTAATAGTGGATGATGCTACGCCAAAACTTTTGGGAACTTCAATATTAGATATTTCATTTATTCCAACTCTTATTAATGCCATATGATGTACTGTATGTTCAAGATTGTAGGCTATTTCCCTGAAATAATTTGTGGCTATGCTAATACTTTCTGCTGAAAGCTCATCATAGCTTGCTTCTAAAATAAGTTCTTTATTATCTTTACTCAGGTTGAGGGAAATTGATTTTAGTAAAGAGGCTGCAAAGTCTTTATCAGTTTCAATGGTATAATCCCTTTTTCTTTTTTCATAATTTACCACACCGGTAGTATACCCATTTTCCAAACAGGTAAATAGTTCAATAATATGCCTAACGTGCTGGCCGATAGTGGCACCAGATAAAATTTTGCTTGGCCTGCTGTATTGATCACAGCTTAATTGATCCAGTGATTCGCTGATTTGTACAAAAATTTTTTCAATAGATTGTTGCATTTGCATAAAATTAATTTTAATTAGTTAATTTAATTTTAAAACTGATTTTACTTTTTTTGTAAGCTCCTGCCGGTAAATAATAAGTAAAGCAGTTGAACTCAATAAAACCAATAATGCATATACAAATAATTGGCCTCCATCGTTTTTAACAACTATACCTAATTTAGTAATATGAAAAAAGATAGCCCCGGCCATTAAGCCAATTGCCATTAATGCCCCATAAACGGTGGTTTTAGGGTAAAGAATAAGTAATGCAGCAATTAATTCCATAATGCCAATGCCTATTCTGCCCCAGGGTTCCATACCGGTTTGAGTAAAAATATATACTGATTCTTCGGCTGCCGTAAATTTAAAAAATAAGGTCTGTAACAGAATTGCAGCAGCTAATAAACGTAATATCCAGATGCTGATATTTGAAAATGTCATAAGAGTAATTTAATTGTACTTAATTTAGCGAAATAATTTTTCCCAGTTTGTATCGGCATTCTTTTTTAAATTGGTTTCGTCTTTGTTCCAGTCTTTAAGTGTATTGTTAAAAAATCTGTTATAGAAAAGATACAATTTTCCATTACTAATTTTAAATGTCTCTGGGTCAATACTCACTTTCTCCCCTTTTGCACCCATCGCATAAGCACACCATCCACCGTACTCAGGTTCGTACTTTGCAGGGTTATTTTTAAATAAATCTTTGTTGGCTACCGATGAAAAATAATAAGTAGACCCCAATGCATACACCGCCAGCTCTTTACTGCCTTTTATAGCCTTGCCGGCAGTAAAATAAGCTACAGGGTCGTATCCTTTTATAGCAATACCGTTATCCAGATTAAAATGTTTTTTGTGAAGAGCAGTTACATCCTGTGTAAAACCGGTAAGGCCTGCCAGTAATAAAATTGTTGTAAATAATACTTTAACGTTCATATGCTTTATTTTTTATACTACAAATATAGAGCTGGATTATAACAGCCCCTGTCCGTTACCTGACAGACAAAGTGTATAAATAATAAAACCCATTTTTTACTAAGCCAGTTACTAAATATTTTTCCATATCAACAAATTAACTGTTCTTTTTAAATAAATAAATGAACTGACTTCCCGATATTTTGGGAGACTCCCAAAATATCAGGAAAATAATTGAAGAAAAGCAGGGAATATACTTTTAGTGATATTTACTGAAACCCTTTACAGTAAAAGGTTTTGGACGTTAAAAGTTGTCTGCAAAAAATCTGGCACCCGGTTTGGCTATAATTATTATGCCAAACAAAATAAACAATATGTACAGGGTAACAGACAAAAAAAATTTTACAGAAGAAGTTTTAAATGCACCAGGACTGCGGGTAGTTGAATTTTATACCGACTGGAGCGGTCCTTGTCAGATAATGGTGCCCATTTATAAAGATTTATCACAGACTTACAGTAAAGCAGCTAAGTTTTTTAAAATTGATGTGGAAGCATCCCCTTTATTAAAAAAGCAATTAGGTGTTATAGAATTGCCAACAATACTTTTTTATAAAAACGGAATTCTGATTGATTTTGTAAATGGGATAATATCAAAAAAAGCATTGACTGTAAAATTAGAGAATATAATAAATCAAAAACCTAACTAATTAATTATTTAACCAATTTAAAAAAATAAGCCATGTACACAGAAATCAAGTATTTGTATTTAAAACAGCACGAGGTAACCAATGGTTTAACAGATGCACAAATTTTAGCGATGACAGAAACTGTGAAAGTAAAAAATATAAACAAGGGAGAAAGTGTTTATATGGAAGACGGTTTTGAAAGCAGGATTTATTTATTGGTAAAAGGGAAAATAAAAATTTCAGAAATTGACGACCGTGGAGATGAATTGATAAAAGAAGTGTTAACTGCTACAGATATTTTTGGTGATGTGGCACTTAACGGAGGTATTTCTGACGATGAGTTTGCTGAATCATTTACAGATAATACAATCATCTGTTCATTCAAATCATCAGATTTTAAAGGGCTGATGGGATCTAACCCTGTATTGGCAATGAATTTTGTTCAACACATAAGTGCCAAATTCCGCCGCCTTGAAAATCGCCATTCCAATCTTGTTTTTAAAGATGCCAAAAGCCGTTTAATATGTTTTTTTAAAGATTGGGCAAATCGTGAAGGCAACAAAGATGGAGATAAAATTAAACTCAATAATTATTTAACCCATAATGATATAGCAGGGATCATTTCCACTTCACGCCAAAGTGTTACCACTTTATTAAACGAATTAAAGGAAACCGGCCTTTTATTTTACGATCGTAAGCATATAGAAATAAACAGCAGGTATATGGTAAACTAACTGTTTTTTGTAAAGCAGTTTACAATGTGTATAGTAAACAGAATTTACTTTTGTAATTGATATTTTTTATTGCCCCGAAACCCATTTTTAACGCTTGACCAAAATAAGTTATGCCATCAATAAGTTTTTGTTTTCGGTTACATCAACCATACAGGCTGAAGGAATATGGTTTTGAAAATATTGGCTTACTGCATAGCTATGAGGATGCAGAAGCGTGTGTACAAATAATAAATACCGTTGCAGATAATTGTTACTTACCTGCTAACGAGATCATATACAATCAGATAAAAAAAACATCCGGAAAATTTAAAGTAGCTTTTTCAATAAGCGGTACAATGCTTGAGTTATTGATGCAATACCGCATGGATGTTATTGAATCCTTCAAAAAATTAATTGAAACAGGTTGCGTGGAAATACTGGCAGAAACATTTAATAATTCCTTAAGCTGGCTGCATTCTAAAAAAGAATTTTCTGCACAAATAAGAAAGCATGGTTTACTGGTAAAAGAATTGTTTAATGTTGAGGCTGTTGTTTTTAGAAACACCGAATTAATTTACAACAATGATCTGGCAAAATTTATTGCTGATGCAGGATACAAAGGAATTCTTTGCGAAGGGCTAGCTAAAATACTGAAAGGAAGAACAGCCAATCAAACTTATGCATCACCGGGCAATGGCGATTTTGGAGTGCTGTTACGTAATGTTGAATTATCAGATGATATTGCTTTTCGTTTTGGGGAAACTACCTGGTGCCAGCACCCTTTAACTGCAGAAAAATTTGCAAATTGGATTCACGGGCATACACTGGCCGATACCGGTAACATCAATTTATTTTTTGATTATGAAACATTTGGTATCCACCAAAAAACGGATACTGGCATCTTCGGATTTTTACAGCATTTACCTGATGCAGTTTTAGCCAATCCTGAATTTCATTTTAAAACTCCAACTGAAGCATTGAATACTTATTACCCAAAAGATATTTATGATGTGCCACAAACTATTTCCTGGGAAGATAAAACAAAAGATTGCTGTTTGTGGACCGATAATGTAATGCAGCATAACAGCATCAGAAAGATTTATAGCCTGGAAAACATGGTATTGAAAAGCGGAAATGAAAAGATGATAGATACCTGGAGAAAATTACAGGCAGTTGATTATTTTTATTTTATGTCGGCACAAAAGCGGTGTGAAGGCGATGTGTATTATATGTTAAATCAGTTTTCCTGTTCAAAAGAAGCCTTTCAAACTTACCGTAATATTTTAACCGATTTTGAAATTTCATTAATTAAATCAGGTATTGAAAATAACCGCTTTAAATTTTCAAATAAAAAAAATATAATATTTTAATAAAAACCATGGAAAAAAAATTAAACAAACAAGTTGCCATAATAACCGGTGCCAGCAGCGGTATTGGAGCAGGATGTGCTATAGAAATGGCGAAAGCCGGTGCTACAGTAATTGTAAACTATCCAATACCACAGGCAAAAGATATGGCTGAAAAAGTAGTGGAAGAAATTACAGCTGATGGGGGTACAGCAATTTCTTACAAATGCGATGTAAGCAAAGAAGATGAAGTGCAAATGATGTTTGCTGCTGTAATAGCCCGGTTTGGAACCGTGGATATTCTGGTAAACAATGCAGGCCTGCAAAAAGATGCTCCTTTTACAGAAATGACATTGGATCAATGGAATTTTGTACTGGGTGTAAACCTTACGGGGCAATTTTTATGTGCGAGGGAAGCCATCAAAGAATTTTTACGCCGAGGGGTAAATGGTAAATCAAAAAGTGCAGGTAAAATTATTTGCATGAGTAGTGTGCATGAAGTTATTCCATGGGCAGGGCATGCCAATTACGCTGCCAGTAAAGGCGGTGTAATGCTGATGATGAAAACCATTGCACAGGAATTTGCACCAAAGATGATAAGAATTAACAGCATCGCTCCTGGCGCTATTGCCACACCCATTAATCATGATGCATGGGATACTCAGGCACATTTGCAGGAGTTGCTGAAATTAATTCCGCAAAAAAGAGTGGGTAAACCTGATGATATTGGCAAAGCTGCAGTATGGCTTGCCAGTGATGATAGTGATTATGTAAATGGCACTACATTATTTGTTGATGGTGGAATGACCTTATACCCCGGGTTTGAAGGGAATGGATAGAAAATCCTCTTCGCCCCGAAGGAGAAACTATAAAGAAGAACAAAAAGGCGATGATGTTTTGTAAAAAATAAAATACTGTTTGTATGATTGATGAATAAAGATTTTGTAATGATGTGGAAGAACTGATATTTACTTAGGGTATAAAGCACCGCCTACTCTCTTTTGCTGAGTAGGAAAAGAAATGAGACCTGTTGAACAAAGAACAAAAAGTATAAGTGAGATTATTTTTATTTTTTTCTCAAAAAAATAAAAATAACAAAATCATATTTACAACGATGATGCCATGAAAACAAAATGCCAGTAACATAAAAATATCATAACATGAATGCTGAAGAAAAAAGATTACAAAACCCATCCTGGAAAAAATGGGGACCTTACTTAAGCGAACGCCAGTGGGGGACCGTACGTGAAGATTACAGTGAACATGGTGAGGCATGGGATTTTTTTCCGCACGACCATGCAAGAAGTAAAGTGTATCGTTGGGGCGAAGATGGCATTGCAGGCATTAGTGATGATATGCAACGCATTTGTTTTGGTGTGGCTTTATGGAATGGTAAAGACTCTATATTGAAAGAACGTATGTTTGGGTTAACAGGCAGCGAAGGCAATCATGGTGAAGATGTAAAGGAATTGTATTATTATTTAGATAATACGCCAACGCATTCCTACATGAAACATTTGTATAAATATCCACAGGCAGCATATCCATATGGAGATTTGTTAAATACCAACCGTAACAGGAACAAATATGAAAAAGAATATGAGTTACTGGATACAGGGTTATTTAACGAAGGAAAATATTTTGATGTATTTACGGAGTATGCAAAGAATGATACAGAAGATTTGTGTATTAAAATAACCGTTCACAACAGAAGTAATGAAGCAGCCTACTTAGCCCTGTTACCTACATTATGGTTAAGAAATTTATGGAGCTTTGGTTTAATGCATCAAAAACCTTTAATGTATTTAAAAGAAGGCGGCAGTAATTATGGCGAAGTAAAAGTGGATCATTACTGGGTGGGTGACTATCATTTTTATTTTGAAAAACCTAAACGTACTTTATTTACAGAAAACGAAACCAATACCGAACGTTTGTATGAACAACCTAATCCGTCACCTTATGTAAAAGATGCTTTTCATACAGGAGTTACCCAAAACCGGTTTGATTGGTTAGAAGAAAAAAAAGAAGGCACCAAGTTTTCGCCGATGTATGAATTTAATATGGAGGCTCACTCATCAGTTAGTGTAAAACTACGTTTAAGCAAACAGCATTTACTGCAAAATCCATTTGATAAAATATTTGATGATGTATTTACAAACAGAATTAAAGAAGCAGATGATTTTTATGCTGCAATAACCGAAACCAGTGATAAAGATCTATTCAATATTCAACGACAGGCTTTTGCAGGTATGTTATGGAGCAAACAGTATTTTAATATTGATATTCCGCGATGGTTAAAAGGTGATCCCGGCCAACCTGCACCACCTGAAGCAAGAAAAAAAGGGCGTAACCAGGATTGGCCTTCTTTAAATAATGAAGACATTATTTCAATGCCCGATAAATGGGAGTATCCCTGGTATGCCGCTTGGGACCTTGCTTTTCATTGTGTGCCTTTATCAATGATAGATCCGGATTTTGCAAAGAGCCAGCTGATATTATTTTTAAGAGAATGGTATATGCGGCCTAACGGACAGTTGCCAGCATATGAATGGGCATTTGGCGATGTTAACCCACCTGTACATGCCTGGAGTTGTATGCAGGTATATAAAATTGATATGTCAAAAACCGGAAAAGGCGATATTAATTTTTTGAAAAGAGTGTTTAAAAAACTACTCATCAATTTTACCTGGTGGGTAAACCGCAAAGATCATAAAGGCAATAATGTTTTTGAAGGAGGATTTTTGGGTCTTGATAATATTGCTGTATTTGACAGAAGCAGTGCCATACCTGGTGGTGGAATATTAGAACAGGCTGATGGTACCAGCTGGATGGCGATGTATTGTTTAAATATGCTGGAAATGAGTTTAGAGATTTCTCAGTACGATGACAGTTATGAAGATGTTACAACAAAATTTTTTGAACACTTTACCTATATAGCAGAATCATTAAACCGGATTGGTGTTGACTGGACAGGAAGCTGGGATGACGAAGAAGGATTTTTTTATGATGTATTATCATTGCCTGATGGAAGATACATTCCCGTAAAAGTGAGAAGCCTGGTGGGGTTGAGTACCCTATTTGCCGTACTGGTTATTAAAAAAGAAACACTTACCAAGTTGCCCGATTTTTATAACCGCCTAAAATGGTTTCAAAAGTACAGGGAAAAAAATAATGATTACCTGGTAATTGAAGAATTGAACGAGCATGATGATATTTTATTATCATTGGTGCCCAAACACAGGCTGCAAAAATTATTAAAGGCATTATTGGATGAAAAAGAATTTTTATCGCAGGGAGGTATCCGGTCTATTTCTAAAATACATGAACATGGTTATTCTGTAACTATTGACGGGCAGGAATTTGGATTGGACTATCAGCCGGCAGAAGGAACCAGTTCTTTATTTGGTGGTAACAGTAACTGGCGGGGCCCGGTTTGGATGCCCATGAATTATTTATTGGTAAATGCACTGCAGCAATACTGCGATTATTATAAAGAAGATTGTAAGGTAGAATTTCCTTCGGGCTCCGGTACTCAAATGTTGTTACGTGAAGTATCTGTGGAAATAGCCAGGCGATTGGTATCTACATTTCAGTTAAACAAAGATGGACACCGGCCGGTAAATGACAACTATGCTATTTACCGTGACGACCCCAATTTTAAAGACCTTGTTTTATTTTATGAATATTTTCATGGTGATACGGCAAGGGGTGTCGGAGCATCGCATCAAACAGGTTGGACGGGTGTTGTAGCTGAATTGATTAACAGGATAAGTTTGTTTAAAAAGAACCCGGAAAGAAAAATGAAAAAAGAGGCTACCATTGTTTAAAAAGAAATTATGCTGAAAAAAGATAAACCCTTTTTAGAAAATTTTAAAGATGCTGTTCAATACGAATGGCTGGAAACAAATGGTCTTGGCGGCTGGAGCAGTTCCTCTATTATTGGGTGCAATACCCGTCGTTACCATGGTTTATTGGCTGCAGCTACAAATCCACCTGCTGAAAGAACAGTGATGTTATCTAAATTGGATGAAACAGTAGTATTTGATGATAAGAGAATTGAACTGGGATGCAATTTGTATAACCGAGATGTCATTTCTCCCAATGGGAATAAATATTTAAAGAGTTTTACTAAAGAATTATTTCCCGAATGGTTGTATGAAGCTGAAGGTATACAGTTAAAAAAAACTATTGCCATGTTGCATGGGGAAAATACGATTGTAATATTGTATAATGTAATTAAGGCTTCAAAGAAATTTACCCTTGAATTATTGCCTTTGATGGCAGGAAGATTTTATCATTCCCTGCAACATACAGGACCGCAAATGCATTGGGATGTCAATTTTGAAAATAATACTTTTCATAATCAACCTGATGGAAATCTGAATTTGTATATAAATGTTCCGGGTTCATCTTATAAACACAATCCCCGATGGTTCAATAATTTTAAGTATGCGGAGGAAGAATATCGTGGGCTGGATTTTACTGAAGATCTTTTTAACCATGGGATTATTTCTGTACAGTTAAAAAAAGGAGATTCAATTGGTATTATTGTTTCTGCAGAAAACCCTGCTGGGCGGCAAGCACATGAATTAATGGCAAAAGAGAGTTTAAGAAGGCAGGAATTACTAAACGAGCAGCCACTGGACGAAACCTTTCAGCAATTGGTTTTAGCAGCGGATCAGTTTATTGTAAAACGTGGAGAGGATTTGAAAACTGTTATTGCAGGCTACCACTGGTTTACCGACTGGGGAAGAGATACCATGATAAGTTTGCCGGGTTTATGTTTAAGTACGGGCCGTTTTCAGGATGCTAAAAAAATAATTGCAGCATTTGCAAAAGCGGTAAGTATGGGTATGTTGCCAAACCGTTTTCAGGATAATGGAGAAGAACCGGAATATAATAATGTGGACGGAACGCTATGGTATTTTATAG
>JAYSTT010000008.1:0-1882 GCA_043719495.1 Ferruginibacter sp.
GAAGCGGCATTAAAGAACTTTACAAAAATGGTACAAATAAGAAATGCGGAGATGCCTGGCATATTACTGGGTGTAGGCACTATTAAAAATCTCCAGCATGCAGAAGATTATATGAATGCAGGTGCTGATTTTTTAGTAAGCCCCGGTTTTGTAAAAGAAGTAGCTGATTATGCTGTCGGTAAAAATATTTTCTATGCACCCGGTTGTATGACACCATCCGAAATAATTGCTGCAGAAAATGCAGGAATAAAATTCATCAAACTTTTTCCGGGTAATATGCTGGGCCCTGAGTTTTTGAGTGGAATCAAAGATATTTTTCCAAAACTGTTATTCATGCCCACGGGGGGAGTGGACACGACAAAAGAAAATATTGAAAGCTGGTATAAAGCGGGCGTTTGTGCAGTAGGAATGGGCAGTAAACTTATTAGTAAAAAATTGATGGAAGCAAAAGATTACAACACTATAGAACAGGACACAAAAAAAGTTTTGGAATTAATTAAATCCATAAAAAAATAACTGCACATGACACAACAAGCCATAGGAAAATACCGGTGGACAATTTGCTCGTTACTTTTTTTTGCTACAACTGTCAATTACCTCGACAGGCAGGTGCTTAGTTTATTACAACCTTACCTTGCAGAAAAATACAATTGGACAAATACTGACTATGCAAACATTACATCCGTATTTCAGTTTGGGTATGCACTTTCACTTTTATTTGCCGGAAGAATAATAGATAAACTGGGAACCAAGAAAGGATATATGTGGGCAATTATTATTTGGTCGCTTGCAGCCATGATTCATGCACTTGCTATTCCAATTGGCGAAGGAATTTCTGCTATATTAGGTTGGTTTGGCATTGCAGGTTTTTCTGTATCTGTAATGGGTTTTATGTTTTCAAGAGCCATACTTGCATTTGGCGAAGCAGGAAATTTTCCGGCAGCTATAAAAACAACCGCAGAATATTTTCCAAAAAAAGAAAGATCATTGGCAACTGGTATTTTTAATTCTGGAACAAATGTAGGGGCCATACTTGCTCCGCTTACTGTACCCTGGATAAGAGTAAACTGGGGTTGGGAAACGGCGTTTGTAATAATGGGTATTATAGGGTTTCTATGGTTGATTTTTTGGTTTAAGTATTATGAAAAACCAGAAAAGCAAAAAAAACTTTCTGCTGCAGAATTGGAATATATCAATTCAGGAGAGGAAGAAAAAGGGACTGAGGGAGCTGGAGATGATAAAAAAATTTCATGGATCAAGTTGTTTGGTTATAAACAAACCTGGGCATTTACTTTTGGAAAATTTATGACCGATGGAGTATGGTGGTTTTTTCTTTTCTGGTTGCCATCATATTTAAAAGTACAATATGGAATAGTTGATAAAGCTGTGATGCTGCCACTGGCATTCTTATATTCATTGGCAATGATAGGTAGCATTGTTGGTGGTTGGTTTCCGGTATATTTTATTAAAAAAGGATATAATGCTTATGATGGAAGAATGAAGGCCATGTTATTGATTGCATTTTTCCCTCTGGTTATTTTATTGGCACAACCTCTTGGCAGTATCAGTTACTGGTGGCCAGTACTTTTAATAGGCATTGGTGCATCAGCTCATCAGGCTTGGAGTGCAAATATCTTTACAACCGTTTCAGATATGTTTCCTAAAAAAGCAATTGCATCAGTTGTTGGCATTGGTGGTATGGCTGGTGGAATAGGCGGAGTGGTAACTTCAAAATTAGGCGGTGCATTGTTTGATCATTACAAAAAACTGGGTCATATAGAAACAGGATACACAATTATGTTTTCTATTTGTGCGGTTGCATATCTTATTGCCTGGTTTGTTATGAAATCATTAGTGCCAAAATATAAACCGATTACTGATT
>JAYSTT010000071.1:0-1780 GCA_043719495.1 Ferruginibacter sp.
TTGTAAAAAAAAAATTATGGAAAAACGTGTACTTGGAATGATTTTATCGGTGCTGGGAATTGCAGGCCTTATTTATGCAGGCGTACAATTTATGAATGGTGGTGAAGGCACACGGAATATTAAAGCCATCATTTTTACCAGCGTGCTGGGGGCTGTTTTCTTTTTTGCAGGAATTGGCCTGATAAAGAACACGAGTGATAAAGCAACCTAATAAGCTTACTATAAAAATCTGCATATAAAAATGGTTCGTGCATGCGGGCCATTTTTTTGTTAAGGCTGGAGAGCTTTTATTGCAGAACGAGATATTGTTGTATGCTGTGCTATTTTGTCAACTTTAATGCAGTGTTCAACCGTTGAGCTGCATTGTCCCAATTTATAATGTTGAACAAAGCATCAACAAAGTCTGTCCGCTTGTTTTTGTATTTGAGATAATAAGCATGTTCCCAAACGTCAATAACCAATAAAGGAATGGCTCCCCATTGTGTCAATTTTTCGTGGTTCTCACATTGCAATACTGTTAGGCTGTCGCTGTAAGGTTGATAAGCAACAATGCCCCAACCATTGCCGTCCACATTTTTAGATGTTTCAGCAATCAGGGATTTTAGTTTGTCGTAGCTGCCAAAGTTTTTTTCTATGCGTTTTTGTAAGTCGCCTGTCGGTGCAGTTTTTTTGTTAGTGAGGTTTGTCCAAAAGATAGAATGTAAAACGTGAGAAGAAAAGTGGTACGATAATTTCTTAGTCCAAAAGTCAACGGTCTCCAAATTGTTTTCATCTAATGCTTTTTTAATCGTACTCAAATCTTTGTTTGCAGCTTTTACTGCTCCACCATGATGAAAAGTATAATGCAAATGCATAGTTTCAGCATCCATATACGGCTCTAAAAAATTTTCACTGTATGGTAATGCTTGTTGAATGTAGTTACCGTTTGCATCAACCAATTTGTCAATGTCGTTATTAGTTAGATTTTGTGCAAAAGCATTTGTTGTTGCTAGCAAAGTACCTGCACTTAACAAAGTGCCTGATTTTAAAAAGTCTGCTCTGTTCATATAAAATATCTTTGAATTAAAGATAGGCAACTTAAAGGTCTGTCATCATTATTTTAGTGTGTCCACAAGCATATCTCACAACTCTTAAATATACGCAACCCCCGGTACACATACCCGTTGATTACAATACAATAATGTACCTGTTTACTTATCTAATCTATAAAAAAATACGGCTGGTAGAGCCAACTGCTAATCTATGCCCCACTGTAGTTGTTTATCAAATATTAAGGCTGAGTTATCTGAAATGTCTTCCGGCACCCAATGTGTGAATCTTACAACTTAATCCCTCATGGATGTAACTTTTTTAAACTATCAACTCTAAACTTTGTATATCCTGCCAGATGAAAAGATTATAGTATTTAAACCCGGTAATTTTATAAACCTCAAGTAATGCCTTCTAAACAATCTTTTGTTGCAACGCCGCAGCCTAAATCAGTTGATAAAAATAATTATCCGGCAACGCCTGTTACTGAAACACTTACCAATGGTTTTTTTACGGTAGATAAAACCTGGATTGTAAAATACTGGAACCCGGCAGCAGAAAAAATTTTAAAAGTACAGGCCAGGGATATTGTTGGTAAAAATTTATGGCAAAAGTTTGAAAGCATTATTCCCATAGAATTATTTAGTGTAGATCAGCGGCAATTTTTGAAAGATACCCCCGTGCATTTTCGCAAGTACTGGAGCGAAATGGGTGCCTGGTTTGATGTAATTACTTACCACTGCGATAACAA
>JAYSTT010000701.1:0-4838 GCA_043719495.1 Ferruginibacter sp.
AGTGGGGTTACCATCAACAGTTTAAATGATGATTATTACAACAGAAAATACATTGGAGGTGGCAGGGTAACCAAATAAAAAAATCACTTATCATAAAATTATTTAAAGGGAGATTAAATTCTCCCTTTTTTATTTGATATTTTTGAAAAACATGTAAGCCTCCAGGGCAAAAATTTTATTATCAACTAAATTATCCTGATGTCTTTCAAAATTAGAAAATCAACTATTAATGATGTAAAAATGATAGCTCCTTTATTTGATGCTTATCGTATTTTTTACAAACAGCCATCAAACGAAAATGCGGCGGTTGATTTCTTAAGGGAAAGGCTACATAAAAATGAATCAATAATTTTTATTGCCATTTCTGAGGGTTATGCCATTGGATTTTGCCAGTTATTCCCAATATTTTCCTCTGTGGGTTTAAAACGTACCTGGTTGTTAAATGATTTGTTTGTTACTGAAAATGCCCGTGGGCAGGGTGTTGCAGCAGGGTTACTGGAAAAGGCAAAAGAGTTTGGAAAAGAAACTGATGCCAGGTGGTTGATGTTACAAACCGGCGCTGATAATTTTACCGCTCAATCGGTATATGAAAAAAATGGCTGGAATAAAATAACTGATTTTTTTTATGAGTTACCTCTATATGAAATTTAAAGGGTTGTTATATCCATTACTGCATCCAAATTGATGCTTCCATAAATATGTGGAAACTCTTCATTAACTGATGGAGCCATTTCAAATATATGTACTGCGTTTAATTTACTTTCATCTATATGTAAAATCAGCAAATCAAACTGATTTTGGTAATACCTTTCTACTACTCCTTCCACCTGTTCTTTTTTGCATGCATGTATAAAACCTTCCGTAATTAAAGAAGGGGCTTCATAAAAACCCAGCTCTAATGCTTTTTGCCAGTTGGGTATATTAACTACATGGTAAATCATGTGTCTAACAAATTGGATAATAAATTCAATTCCTCCATTTTATAGCGGTTACGGTCATTATCAAAACATTTACTTAACTCTTCAAGTAAAAATTGGATGATTTTTTTATTGCTCATCTGCCTGAAATAGGAAGCAGTAGGGGGAACTGAAATACGTTTAAAATAACTTTCTACATCTTTATGGCTGTACATTTGCCCGTTTAGCGGATCAATATAAAAATTTATTTTTTCAGACGAATGACCAACAGGATTTAATAAATCATGCTGTGGATCAAAATAAGCCAGAATAAATTGTCTGGGTATATTTATAGCTTTTACAGGCACATCAAGCAACTCACAAAGCACTATATAAATAATGCCATTACTAACCGCATTACCTTTTTTACTTTCCAGGGCTTTATTAATTAAATAATCGTCAGGATTGTTGTAGGCAAATTCAACACCTTTTTGTTTGTAATAATTATACAAAATACTGGTGATAACATTTATTTGTTCAAGAGGGGTTAAATAACTGTTTAGTTCAAGCCAGATATTGCGCCTTAATTTTTCAATTTCCTGGTGTATAGTATTTTCATGTAATTCAGGATAATGATATTTTGACACTAATAAAGCACCCTGCAGTAAATCAGCCTCTCCCGCAGCCCATTCTGTAAACTCGTTGGTTAAATCCCTGAAATGTAACCGGTGAATAAGCATTTCTATTCTTTCCTGAATCTCTTCGTTGATAGTATTTTCCCAAAGGCTTTCCAAGTTGGGGATAATAGCTTTGCCAAATGAAATTATTTTATCGCTCACTGTATTGTAAACATATTCATCGGGGTCGTCAATTAAATGTAAAAGTGCAGATATTTCTTTGTTTTCTTTCATTATTGTATGAATTTCGGAAAATATAATTAGATGAGGAAGTTAAAATTTTCCACAGTAGTTATTAACTTTTATTTTTTAAAAACCAACAGCTCTAAAATAAAATTCCCACCGAAGAATCGGCGGGAATTTCTTTAACCCTTAAAACAATCAACATGAAAAACTGTTGATTTATTATACAACAATATATACGTGGTTTTGTTCTGTTAGGTTGCCAAATTTTTAAAATAGTTATGTTAAAATTTTTGTAACTAAATTAGTAACATTACACCAAAGCTAAATCCAGCACCTGCTGCATGGTTTTAACGTAGTGAAACTTTATGCCTTTAATATATTGGCTGTTAATTTCCTCTACATCTTTTTCATTTTGCCAGCACATAATAATTTCTTTTAAGCCAGCACGTTTTGCTGCCAAAACTTTTTCTTTAATGCCGCCAACAGGTAGCACTTGCCCACGTAAAGTAATTTCACCCGTCATAGCTAAATAAGGTTTTATTTTACGGCCGGTAAATGCACTGGCTAAAGCCGATAGCATGGTTATACCTGCACTTGGCCCATCTTTAGGTACAGCACCTTCGGGCACATGTATATGAATATCTTTTTTGTTAAACAATGCAGTATCGATATTTACTTTTTTACAATTAGCTTCTAAATAAGTTAAAGCAGTGCTGGCACTTTCCTTCATTACATTACCCAAATTTCCGGTAAGTTTTAATTCGCCTTTACCTTCGCTTAATTGTGTTTCTATAAAAAGTATATCGCCACCAACATAGGTCCAGGCAAGGCCAACAGCTACGCCGGGCATGTTAGCAATTTTATATAAATCGTTGCTGTATCTTGGCTTGCCTAATATTTTTTCTACATCATTATTAGTAATCGTTGCTTTTAGTTTTCCTTTTATAACTAATTCTTTTGCCTGGTAGCGCATTACACTTGCCAACTGCCTGTCTAATTCACGTACACCACTTTCCCTTGTATAATCTTCAATTACTTTTTCCAAAACATTATCGCTTAATTTAAAATCGGCCTCTTTTAAACCATGCATTTCTTTTTGCTTGGGCATTAAATGCCTTTTTGCAATTTCTATTTTTTCTTCTACTGCATAACCACTTAAATCAATTATTTCCAAGCGATCCTTTAAAGCAGGTTGGATATTGCTGATATTATTTGCAGTGGCAATAAATAGCACTTTACTTAAATCATATTCCAATTCTAAGTAATTATCATAAAAAGAATTGTTTTGCTCAGGATCTAATACTTCTAATAATGCAGATGATGGATCGCCGTGAGAAGTACTGCCCACTTTATCAATTTCATCCAGTATCATTACCGGGTTGCTGCTTTTTATTTTTCGTATAGATTGTATAATCCTGCCAGGCATTGCACCAATGTAGGTTTTACGATGGCCACGTATTTCACTTTCATCATGCAACCCGCCTAAACTTACTCTTACATATTTTCGGTTGATTGCTGCTGCAATACTTTTTCCCAAGCTTGTTTTACCAATACCCGGAGGGCCTAAAAAACAAAGTATCGGACTTTTCATATCGCCTTTTAATTTTAGTACAGCTAAGTATTCTAAAATACGTTCTTTAATTTTTTGCATACCATAATGGTCATGGTCCAATATTTTTTTCGATTTCTTTAAATCGTACTGGTCCTCTGTATAATCTTCCCAAGGCAGGTCAAGCATTAAATCCAGGTGATTATACGTTACCGAATAATCGGGGGTAGAAGGGTGCATACGTTCCAGTTTTTCTACACCTTTGGTAAACATTTCTTTTGCAGCTTTAGGCCATTTTTTTGTTTCCGCTTTTTTCTGCATCTCTTTTACCTCGGCCACATTATCGCCACCCAATTCTTCTTTAATGGCTTTCATTTGCTGCTGCAAAAAATATTCCCTTTGCTGCTTATCTAATTCGTTACGTGTTTTGTTGGTTACTTTATTTTTTAACTCGGCATACTGCAATTCTGTTTGCATTAAATTCATTAGTAACTCGGCCCTTGCTTTAATATTACTTATCTCTAAAAGTTTTTGTTTTTCTTTTATATCGCTGTTTAAATTGCTGCTAACAAAATGAATTAAAAAAGAAGGGTTTTCAATATTCTTTAAAATAATTGCCGCTTCGCTGGGCAGGTTGGGGGAGAGGCCAACAATTTGTCCCGCTAAATCTTTAATGCTGCCCACCATGGCTTCAAAATCTGCATCGCCTTTTAAATTATCTTCGGATAAAACTTTTATTTTAGCTTTAAAATACGGGTCGTCGGTAGTTATTTCTTCAATCTTAAATCTTTTACGTCCTTGAATAATAATGGTAGTGCCACCATCGGGCATTTTTATTAGTTTAACAATCTTTGCAACTGTTCCAATATCTTCTAAATCACTTACAGTTGGCTCTTCTACACTACTGTCTTTTTGCGCTACTACACCTATCAATTTGTCAGCCTTATAAGCATCATTTACTGCTTTTATACTTTTATCTCTGCCTACAGTAATGGGAATTACTACTCCAGGAAACAATACCGTATTTCTTAAGGGTAATACAGGCAATTCATCTGGAATAGCCTGTTCATCAGTGTTTGGGTCTTCTTCATCGTTTAAGGGTATGATTGGCATAAACTCCATTTCATCTTCCGATCCCTGCAAATAAAATTTTGTATCCATATTAATCTCAATATAAAGTCAATTTGTCAAAACGCACAGTTAAATGTGTATTATTTGTGCGGATGTGTATATGGGCAATATTAATGCCAAGCCCAAACCCCTGAAGGGGCTTACGAAGATTAAAATGATTTGTAGCACTTTTAAAGTTTCAAACTTAACAATAGAAATTTTCAATCCGAATTAGTAATTTCAATTCGAATAAATTAAGTACCTAAGTTCCCCTTTAGGGGACAGGGGCTATCTTTGCACTCCATGTACATCAATTGCACCGATAAAGAACTTTCTATTTTAGAAAAAATTACATTAGCCGCACAAAAGTTGGATGTACCCTGCTATTTAATTGGGGGCTTTGTAAGAGATAAAATTTTG
>JAYSTT010000702.1:0-1994 GCA_043719495.1 Ferruginibacter sp.
ATCTTCCAAAATAGAAAATACATCTACAGTGCCCATTTTAGTATTTACCACAGTTGACTTTGACTGATAGCTTTGCAGGTGTTCTATTTTTTTTTGGTAGATAAGTGCTTTTTCAAATTCCAGTTTTTGGGAATGCTTCTTCATTTCTTTTTTAAAATGCTGAATTACAGAGGAGAGGTTTCCTTTTAGCAGGTTGGTTAATTGATTTAATTCTTCATTGTAATTTTCAGCAGTTTGCAAACCCTGGCAAGGGCCTTTGCAATTGCCCAGATGGTACTCTAAACAAACTTTAAATTTCTCTTTTTTAATATTGGTTTCTGTTAAATTTAACTTACAGGTACGCAGTAAAATATTTTTTTTAATAAAATCTAAAAGCTCTCTTACTTTAACTACTGATGTATAAGGGCCAAAATAAACAGATCCATCATTTATTTTTCTCCGGGTAAAAAACACCCTGGGAAAAGGCTCTTTTTTTATAACAATATAAGGATAGCTTTTATCATCTTTTAAGTTGATATTAAATTTTGGCTGATACTCTTTTATCAAAGTATTTTCTAAAAGAAATGCATCCTGCTCATTATTTACAATGGTAAATTCTATATGGTGAATTCGCTGAACCAGCTCGTGTGTTTTGTAAGTAGTAAATGTTTTGGTAAAGTAAGAACTTACTCTTTTACGTAAATGTTTGGCTTTACCAACATAGAGCAATTCGTTTGCAGCATCATAATATTTATAAATACCTGGTTGGGTGGGTATTGTAGCAGCAATTACCGAAAACTCTTTTTGTGTCATGATTTGTTAATAGTCCCAGGAAATTTTTTCTTCTTTTTCAATTTTTGAGGTGCCATCAGGGTTGTTAAGAATGGTAGTTATTTTACACCATAAATTACTTTGCCAGGTTAATTGAAGTATTTTATTTTCAAAGCTTTTCTTAACTATATACACCCTTTTTACTTTGCTTGTTGTGGGGTCTATATATACATCCCAGCGCTGTAAGTTTATAGAATCGGGTATTTGAATTTTAGGTTCGTAAGTAAATGTAAATGCATCAATGGTTTGATCAAGAAATTTGCTTTCTGTAAAAAAATGAATTAGGTTGGCGGTATCAATTTCTGGTTGTAAAAATTCTTTTAACACTTCATCCAGTGCTTCAAACTTTAGCAAAACAGAATCGGTATGGTTGTTAATAGTGTTGTATTTTATGGGAGTCAATCCCTTTTCTTTTATACTGTGTATTTGACCTTTTATGTATGATGTAACTGGAAAGAAATTTATTTTTTCTTCAACCGTATTTTCCTTGGGTAAAATCTTTTCAGTAGTGCTGTTATTACAGGCACAGAATAATAATATTATTACTGCTGTGGATACATATTGTCTCATATTTCAAAATTAAATGTAATAGACGGTAAAACAAAACAGGGATTTATGGGAAAATAAAAAAGTGCAGCAGTTTTTATAAACTGGTGCACCTGAATATCTTTTAAAAAGTAAAAACTAAAGATTCTTAATTACCCCAATTTTTAAACCGGTATTGAATAAGTTTTCTTTGAGCGTATATTTTTGTGAGTAAGTAGAAACCAGCTGATACCTGAACTGGGGCCCAACTTGCAGGGTGTAACCAGCCAACTTATAATGTAAATAAGTTTCAAACCCGGAATTTAACCCCCAATGCCTTATTAACGAAGGGTCTGAAACATAATTTCTTCTGTCTGATGAAATTACATTTGCTTTTCCGCCAATAATAAATGTTGGTTGTATTGTTGCGCCGGCATACCATTCCAGTTTTTGATTACCGGTAAGTTTCACTGCCAAACCAACTGGTATAGAGATCTGGTATGTCTGGTTATGTACTTTTACAGTTTTAAAACCTGTATTATTCGAAAGCAGAGATGATCTGGCCTCCATATAGGGGTATCCATTTATAGGGTTATTGAACATCAACGTAGTTAAAATAGGGTGATTGGTTTCATCGGCAATTATTACATAGTTGGTAT
>JAYSTT010000703.1:0-1993 GCA_043719495.1 Ferruginibacter sp.
CAAGAAAGGCATTAAACCCTTTTGATTGAAATGCTAATTTTTTTTCTTCATTACGAGTAATGATTGAAATTAGGTTGGAAGAATTTTTTGTGAGTAACGTTTTTATTACTGCACTTCCAAGATGTCCTGTTGCTCCTGTTACTAATATTTTGTTCATTAATATTTTAATTGTTGATGTCTTTTGGTTGCTGCGGTGGCATTACGCCCAACGGCTAGGGCTTTGTGCAGGTTGGGAAATAGGTCTTATGTATGAGTTAATTGAAATCTCTTTTAATTTTAAGGAGTAAAAATAGTTTCCTCATTATAAAACATAAATCCCATGACTAAAGTTAATCAATTAGATTTTACAGGCACTACCATTTTTTGCGGCCTGGATGTACACAAAGTAAGCTGGCGTGTAAACCTACGGGACATCGAACTGGAATTAAAAGATTTTACACAACCAGCCGATGCCTCCCTGTTGCACAGGCATCTTACAAAAAACTATCCTGGTGCTAAATACAAAGCAGGATATGAAGCTGGCTTTTGTGGATTCGGCATTCAACGCCAGCTTGCAGCGCTTGGTATAGAATGTATATTGCTCAATGCGGCAGACATACCCAAAGGTGATAAAGAACGCAAACAAAAAAATGATAAACGGGATGCCCGTTGTATCAGCCAGCTATTGAGTGAAAAAAAAGATGTAAAAAGCCTGTATGTACCCACACCGTGGTGGGAACATGCCCGTACACTGGTACGCAACCGGCAGCAGCAAATCAGCGACAGCACCCGCTGCAAATGCCGCATCTGGCATTTCCTTCATTTCAGCTCACTGCCGGCACCAGACAAAGCAGAAACCGGGCAGTACTGGAGCCGCAAGTTTATAAAATGTTTAGAAGACATGGATTGCGGTGGCAGTGCCGAACTTAAAGCAGCCCTGCAAATAAAACTGCAGGACTATCTGCATAAACGAAATTTGCTGCTGCAAAGCACCAGGGCAATACGAAGCATGTACAAACAAGATCTTTATTGGCCATTAATGCAACTGATATTAAGCATACCCGGCATTGGAGAAATAAACGCCGCCATTATTTTATTTGAGCTGCAGGATATTTTACGGTTTAAAACCTTTGACAACCTGTGCAGCTATGTGGGCCTGGTGCCGGATACAGATGACAGTGGAGATACCAAAAGAAACAAGGGACTTACCCACCGGCGCAATACATACTTACGGGAAGCATTAATCGAAAGTGCATGGGTGCTGATAAAAAAAGATCCTGCCATGCTGATGAAATACAAAGATTATTGCAAGCGAATGCATAAAAACAAAGCCATCATTAAAATTGCCCGCCACCTGCTGGCAAGAATAAATTATGTGATGAGAAAACAAACTCCGTATGTAAGTGGTTTGCTGAAAGGGTAGACTTCATACGTTTTTAAAGGCATTGTTCTCTGGAGTTTTTCCTGAAAAAAAGAGAGACTGATATAAAACCAGTCTCTTCATCGAACAGGAAAACTCCGTCGAAACTGGCTTATCCCTTGCAAAGTTGCACGTCTGCATTGCTTTGCTCCGTTTAGGCCAGCAGTATAAAATTATAAAAAACTGATGTAATAAATAAGAAAAGATTACCAGGTACACCCACCGCTGGACGGAATTTGCAGCTCTACAATTAAATGTTGATGTCTGCTCTGAAATAGGATTCAGGTGTACCATTTTTTAATTTAAAAGAGACCTTGTAGCATCCGCTCACCAGCGGAAAGTCTACTTATAGAAGTGTGCTTTTCAAATTTATACTCAGCGTAAATTGATTGTTATGTAAACAGCAAAAAAATATAAAATTATTTTCTAACCGGTGCAGCGTAAACTCATCATAGAAGAATTCCGTCCGCCCGGCTAACTGAAGCTAAATTTATAGATAAAAGCTGATGATTTGCACATAGCTAAATTAATAACGTCCTGCTGGATATGAAGCCAAATTGAAAAACAAAAGTTGAAACACGGCTTCCGTCCGCC
>JAYSTT010000704.1:0-4831 GCA_043719495.1 Ferruginibacter sp.
AGAACTTATTCTGGGGCCATGGCTTACCAGTGCACCTTTTTTAGGAAAAAATAACCGGTTTATTTGCGGATTGATGCGTATGTAATTATTACGGGGAACATAACCCGTTTCGGCAGTATATTTTTTTCCAACATACTCATGTTGCCACAGCACTATCCATTTACGGCTGGTATATTGAAGGTTTGCCGCATGTACCCAATCATTGCCACTGGCTGCCGGGGTAAAGGCTTTAAGTAATATTGCTTTTCCGGTAAATAAATTATTAGCAGAGGCAAGGTTATATTCTAATCCGATATTGTGGTTGTATAAAGAATAAACAGGTTTTGTACTGTCTTTCCCCGGCGTATAGTTAACAGATTGTTTGTTAACAAAAATAAACCCAATATTCGATCTTTTAAATACACGTCTTTGTATAGCAATGGCTGTAAAATTTTGAGCAGGCAAACCAGTCTCTTTTAATTTGCCTGTTTGCATGTTCATCAATCCAACCCGCCAGTCTTTATTCAATCGGCCACTTATCCTTGCGCCAAAATGTATAGGAACACCAAGGCCAATACGCCGTGAAAAGAAAGGGCGGATAGTTGAATAACCAAAGTTTGCAAACAGGTCGGCATTTTCTAAAAAAAATTGTCTTTTTTCAGGAAAGAAAAGTTCAAACCTGTCAAGGTTGGTAACTTGTTTATCCACTTCAACCTGAGAGAAATCGGGGTTCACAGTAAGATCAAGATTAACAGATGATGTAACTGCAATCTTTACATCGCCGCCAATATCTTTTCTGTAGGTAGCAGCTTTATTGTTTTGATAATCTTTTGCAACACTCCCCAGCATATACGGTATGATAGAAATGTTAGAACCGGCATCTGGTGGTGGTTCATCCCATACCAATACACCGGTGTAAGCCAGTGATGCTGTTGGAAATTGCCTGGGTACCGGTGCCCAACTTGATTTTTCGGCAACGCTTATATCCAGCCGGCTGAAATTAATGCCCCATTTTTTTATACCTTTTTTATAGCGTATCGATTTAAATGGTATTGCGGCTTCAAATATCCATTTATCTGCATAATGTTTTACTGCCGAAACCCATTTGTTATCCCAGCTTAAATCTACTTTTCCACCATCATACATTGTACCATCCCATTGTGCACCTGCAGCATTGGAGCCAAATGAAAAACCATTGGTCATGTCATTAAATGGATCCATAAAAAGAAGGAAATTATCATTCTTTCCAAAGTTAAAATCACGCCGCATAGACTCTACCATGTATTTAGTTTTGCCGTGATAGCAGGTGGCCATAAGATAGAGGTTTTCATTATCATAAGTCATCCTTACTTCTGTTATTACGCTGGCAAACCCGGTATCCATAGGTAATACCCTTTTAAAATTGCCTGTTTTTTCTGCCTGCAGCCAGCCATCTTCATCTATTACACCATCAATGGCAATTGCAGAAGGTGAACGGTGGATATTTAAAATGTAATTGCTATTCTTTGTTTGGCACAAAACGGGGTTTGCATGTAAACATAATAAAGCAAGTAGTAACCAAGTTGGGAATAACCAATTATTTAGTGTTTGCATTTAATCTTCAAGGTAAAGAAATTTATGGCTCTACAAACCTAATACCAGCCTCTGTTAGTGGTAAAGGCGTTTGCTGCTGTAAGAATGGTCAAAATAACAGCTAACAATCCAGCGGCTGAATATCAGTAAAAAAAAAATGGTTCCTTGTATTTATTTTTTCGTTACCGATAGGTTTTATTGTTTGTTTGAGATTAAACAGCCGGCTTTAGGGTTAAACAATTATTTTTATTTACATTAATTTCTAAAATCAATCTTCCCCAAGTACAACAATTAGCGCATAAATCATTCCCGGCAAAAAGAAAAGCAGGGTAAGTATAAGATCAATCCAGAATTTTTTATTGATCTCTCCCTCGTGCAGGTAAACAGCCAGTGGCGGTAAAAGAATAGCCAGTATTACCAAAAGCAAGGTGTTGGTACTGGGTTCGCCACCATTTTTTTTATTAGCTTTAAAAGCTTTCATTTCTTTTTTCACCAGTTTTAGCCGTTCCTTTTTTTCTTTACGGGAAAGGCTTTTAAAATTGGCCAGTGCCGATTGTAGAGATGCCGAATCGGGTATCACCACATTGTCCGTTGTATTTGCTGTAGGTATAACCACAGCTGCATAAGAAGGCGTAAAAAAAAGGGAAATAGCAATAATAAGGGCAGTAGTTAAGACTGTAATTTTTTTCATAACAGCGTTTTTTGGGGTTAAAAACTTAAGTTAGTTAAAGTTATTTTATTGATAACTGCAAGCCGAAATTAATTATACACATTATAAATAATTTCTTTTATTTTGGATCTTTCATCTGCAGAGTCCGGTTTTTTTATCTTTGGTCATTGCCGGGATGCCCGGCCAAAAAAAGTAAAATGAAAATGAGTGTTGTATATTTGAAAGCTGAAAAACAAATTTAAAAACCATCAACATGGAAATTGAGGTATTCACCTTATGCGATTTTGCACAGGATAATAATTCCAAACTAACCATTGTTGGAACCTTCGATAGTATTAATGCAAAACAATTTCCGGTGCAGCACCCGGCCTGTGCAGTTGCCTGCCGTTTACGTTTTTCGGATAAAGAAGCCGGTGATCATAATTTTAAATTAAGAATGACAGATGCCAATGGAAAAGAAACATTGCCGCCGATAGAAGGTAATATTAATATTCCTGTACCCGCAAACGGGCAGGTGGCTACTATCAATCTGGTAGTTAATTTTAATCAGCTGCAGTTTACAAAACCCGGCAGGTATTCATTTGAGCTGTATATAGACGGAGATTGGAAAAGTGGCCTTCCTTTGTTTTTAAATCAGGGAATTCAATAAAATTTTCACTGCAATCTTTTGCTGATTATTGGAAGATTATTAAAGACATATAAAAACTTATTTTTTTATTTATACCAAAATAAAAGGCGATTATTTCTTTTTTATATAATTGCACTGCAAAGCAACACCCATATAATAGTTTCTTTTAGGCGCAGCATTATAAAAGCGTCCACCTGCTGCATTAATATCATTGCCTAAACTATAGGTTTCATTTATCAGGTTATCAATGCCGGCATAAAAATTTAATTTAAGTTTTGTTTTTGCAGCCATCTTCCATCCCACACGGCAACCTATTAAATGATAGGCATCAGCAACAACTGTGTTGGCATCATCTAAAAAAATTTTATCAGAATAATAATATGTGCTGTTAAAATATATACCTTCTTTAAATTGTAAATCTGCTAAAACAGCTATGCTGTGTTTGGGAACACTGGGTAATTTTTTGCCCGAGAAATCGCTTATCCCTTTTCTAAAATTACCGTATTTAAAATCGCTGAATGTATAAGCTGATCTTATTATAATGTAGTCAATAATTGCAGAGTTAAAAAAGCTGTTGTAGTCTGCACTTATTTCTATTCCTTTTTGTTTAGTATTGCCTGCATTTACAAAATAATCTGCATTGCTGCTGTCTTTTCTGGTTACCAATGCATTTTTTAAATTAAAATAAAAACCTGTAGCTTCTATCCGTAACTTATTTTTTAATAAAACAATTCTGCCACCTAGTTCATAGTTAATGCCTTCTTCTGCCTCTAAAAAAGTACTGATAATAGTAGTGGAAGGAAGTAACTCAGCAATGGTAGGTGGAGAAAACCCTTTTGAAATACTGGCAAATACTGCATTGTTATTATTTATTTTTTTTTGTATTGCCCACCTGGGAGATAATTCATTTTTGTAAGTGCGGCCCTGCTGCAGCACAGGGTATTTATTCAGCCTTGTAAAATCAACTTTCGATTGATTGATGCTGGCACCTGCTGTAATAATCCAATTGTCTTTAATGTTTATATCCACCTGGGTAAATATGCTGTAGGTACTGTATTGTATATCATCATTGGTTTGCAATGTATCGGGGCTGCCATTTTTATTTTTAGCAACCTGCGTATTAAAAAATCCTTTCTGTAATTCTCCTCCCGCAATCAATTGTATTTTAGTCTGATTTATTTTTTTCTCATAAATAAAAGAAGTTCTGCCACCAAAACCAGGTTCATTGCGCCGTTCATAATTACGGAACGTGGGGTTTTGTATTTGTGCAAATGCGCCGTACAGGCTAGTGGAATTTTTAAATTGACTGCTGAAACGGTATTGATGATTGACGCCGGCTAAAAAATTTTTCTGGTAAATGGCTGCTTTTGCGGCTTCTGCATCTGGTAAGCCACCCGCCGCCGGCCTTGCCAGTTTGGGATTGGCAGTAAATTCTGTTTTGGTTAATGCTCCGGGTGTTTGGTAAAATAAATTATTGTATAAAACAGACGCAGTCAGTTGTTGTTTATCCGAAATTTTAAGTTGAGAAACAAAACTCATATTGTCTTTTTTGTTTTTAGTATGGTTACGGTATCCATCGCTTTCATTATGGGCATAGGAAATAATGCTGCGGTTATTTTTTTCTCCTGAATTTGCAGACAATAAAATATTCTGTAAGCCATAACTGCCAGTAACATATTCCAGGTTTATAGACGGCTTCCAATAGTTTTCAAAACTATGCATTAATAATAATCCACCGGTACCGGCGCCATACATACTGCCAGCGGATCCTTTTATTATTTCTATATAGGAAAAATTATTAAACGCAAACTGGTTAAAATAAGTATTGCCACCGGGGTCGGTTACAGGAATATCATTCCAGTATACTTTTACATTGCGCACACCAAAAGGAGAGCGCAGGGAACTGCCCCGAATATTAATGCGATAACTTCCGGGAGACCGTTCTTCCATTCTTACACCTGCTACCGAATTAAACGCATTTA
>JAYSTT010000705.1:0-4830 GCA_043719495.1 Ferruginibacter sp.
AGGCATGAGTAAAGTTAAATAGAAAGCAAGTTGGATTCAGGTTGATTTGTAAAACGGAGCTTAAGAATAACGAGATAAATACCAATAGTAAAATCAATGGATAAACAAAACAGGTCGTAATGAGGTGGAAGTAAATCAGGCACCCGGAAAAGATCATACGCAAGGTCCCAAAGGCCATGCAAAAAATAACCTGCTGCCAAAAAAAATAAATTTTTCTTAACTCCATAGTAAGCAAAAAAGAGAAAGAATATTGCCTGTAGAGCAGTAATAATTAAAGATGAAATATCTGTCCAGGTATATCCAACATACAGAAATCCTATTCCAGAAAGTATCAGTGCATAAACTATTTTTTTGTCCAGATGTTTCAAAATACCAATCAGTAATATTGTTAAAAACCCAGAGGAAATTCCTATAATTATTGAAGTCATTGTTTTGTAATTAAGAATGTTAAGGAATTATTTTATACGTTCAAAATATTCAGTTCGACCAAACAGTGAAATACCCATGTATCCCCTCACTTTAAGTTTATTACCATCCAAATTCATTTTGCAGGAGTATGTTTTACCGGTTTCGGGATCATAGATTTCTCCGCCATTATAAACTCCATCATCATAAACAAATTTGGTTAAAAATTCCAAGCCCAGTATGTCCCTATTTTGCAAGGCTTTGGTTGGATTTTTAATATCTTTACGAGGTGTGGCCGCCCATATAAATTTTCCAAAATAATGCTTGTCTTTTATAAATATTTCAATCTTTGCATCTTTTTTGGGTGACCAATAGATTCCGATTATATCATTTGGTGAAACTTGTTTAGCAGGTGTAAATGCCTGAGAAAAGAAAAATACTAAAGCCAATAAAATACTTAACTGTACTTTTTTCATAACGTTTTTTAAGTTTGTGATTCGTGATTATGCACTATAAAGGCTATGCTTATGAATCAGAAGATTAATTATAGTCCAATGATACTTTTACGAATTTTTCAAATTGATGACCATATTGCTCAGCTATTCTTTTTAAATACACATCAATCAGATATTGCTTTTGATGATTATCGTAGCTGATAGTTTTTATTTTTTTAAAGAATAATTGATCAGTTTTTGAAAATGCTTCCGGCATTATTACATGCAATTCATCCAGCCCCTCTATACTATTGTTGCCAGTATATATAAGGGATAAACCATACTTAGTCTGAATAGTGGAATCATTCAACATGTAAGTTTTAAAGCTAGCAGGGAAACTTCGGCCATAGGTATCTATAATACCAGCCATTGCAAATTCATTAATACCATTTTCAAGCAACACACCTATATCCCTGTTCTTCCTAAAAAAGATTTTCTTAGCTGCTGCAAATTTGTTCCTTCCATTCATTGCAATACTTTGGTGCGTTGACTTAATTTCAGGATAGGGATAGTTAATATCAGTAATTATTTTTTGGGTTGCCTCCCGGCCAAATATTTCGTCAATTACCGTGAGGCTGCCTTCCACAGCGTTTGAAACACCTGCGGTGCTGAACAAATTTCCAGACTTTGTTACGCTAACGTTCTGCACCCATAACGGTTTACTAAAATGTGCTTTTATACCATCAAAATCAGATGCATGACAGGTTATTGATTTGCCATCGTAAAGCCCGGTTGCTGCACCGGTTGCTGCGCCATCACAAATAGTAAGCATTTTTGTAACAGGAGTAAAATGCCTTTTAATCCATGATATTATAACGGTATCCTGGTGTTCATCTCTTATTGATAATGCTGGGATTACAATAACATCTGCCTGCAATTGCAGGAAATCCGCTTCTCTGAAAGTTAACTGTGGGCTTACAAAAAGGTCTCTTTTAATCAGGATTGGGGTCTTGTCCTTCGCAACTATATATACATTTGCTTTATCAGTTGCATTGAATAAGTAAAAAGGAGCCAGCATATCAAAGAGTTCAGTAAGTTTATAATCAGCGATTATAAATACTGTTTTTTTTCGTGAATCGTATGCTGGCAGATTCGACTTGACATAACTATTACCTGACCAGGGACTTGGTTGGTTCATTAAGTTGCGGATTGGTCTGCAGGCATTTAGAAATATAATGCTAAATACAATGAGGGCAAAAATTGCGGTATATAGTTTTTTAAATTTCATTTCTTTTTTATTGATTGGAATGAGAAGAGTTAATTGCTTATGAACGATTTATTTTATAGTCAGTTTATCCACTATTGTAACACTGATTTTTGAAACTGTTTCTTAAAAGCAAAATGATACCGCTCACTTTCACCAATGCGAACAGGATATGCATTAATAAATATCCAACCGTCTTTACCCATGTAATTCATGGCATCAATAATGGTATTAAATTTCTTGATGTTCCCATCATAAGTTTTAAGCCTGGTATCACGCCAAAAACTTTTTTCCTCACCAAAGTCAATATCAATTGTTACTTTATTACTTAATAGCCTTTGGGTAGCAATTAGCTGGCAATACTGCTCCACTTTGGAACTATCTGTTTGTGCATTTGAAACAATTGAACTCAATAGGACAATGCTTATTATTAATATTTTTTTCATAATTGCTTTTTTAAAATTTGTTAATTAATAAGAATATTTCATTTGTAACAGTAAATGCTTCATTTCCTGTTTTATTTTTCTCTTTTTCAGGTAAAGAGATGCTTATTGCTTCTGATTGCTGTTTAGCACAGGAAGTAGAATTTCTTTCAGAAGAGCGTCCTGTTGTATGATTCATTTCAAGAATCACAACTATAGGAAACATTGCAATTAAGCCAAATACCTGTGCTGCAAATACTAATTTTTTCATTTTAATTTTTTGATTGTTATTTTATAGTGTAAAGGTATCATGGCTTTTAGAGCGTTTATGGACAGGTTGATGTCAAAAGCAGACAACCTTTTATTAATATTTTTTTGAACGAGAACTTTAAAATTGAGTAATAAAAACAAAGGGCTGAGTAACTTTCGTTTTATAAAGCATTGAAGAAATTATGCTCTATCCTGATAAAAAAACCGTTTGGTGCGGTTCTTAATAAATTGCTGCTTACTTGTTTTCTGTAACCCATATCAATCCTGCTCTCGCTATTAAATATCAATTGTACAGAAGGCGCAATATCTACATAATATTTCCCAGAGCCGGTATTAAACTGGCTTAGTATTTCTGCCATCAGATTTATATTTGTCTGGTGATAATCTCTATATTGTTTTGGCAACATTAGTTTACCAAAAGAAAAACTATAATTAAGAGCTTTATTGTTGTTCAATCCATAGATAAATTTGTTGTTATTGCCATTGTCTAATGCTTTTTCAATTGATATTGTGGAAGACAAAGCAATCTTATGTAACAATTTAGTAGCCACAACGCCTGCCTCAAAACCAGTGTTATGCCCGTACATGCTAATTTCTTCCTGGTGAATATCACTGTTATTAAAACTCATTGTTACAAACGCAGCCATACGAAAATGCTTTTGTACTGCATCATTACTTAAGAACCGATACTTGGCGTAAATACTACCCCCTTCGTTCTTAAATTTTTTACTACGGTTACTGAAAAAAGTGCTTGCCCGTAACATTAATTTTTTCGATACTCCCACTGCCAGCTCCGGAATAAGATGATAGTTAATTTTGGAAGAATTAATTTCATCCATTATTGAATTATCAACCCGGATGGATATGCTTCTGGCAGCTATATTGCTGGCCGCTTCCGTCATGGAAAATAATTCCTGCGCTTTACCGGATATTGATAACAATAAAAGTCCGGTCAAAATAAACTTTCCCATTACTTTATGTTTTATAAATGATTTCTTCGGGTTTGTTAAAGGGTAACATGATAAGTTTGTGGAGATAGAACCATATAATTATTCCTCTTGAATTCTTTAGCAGAAACAAAACCTTTATCCATTATTTTAAGCTGTTTATTTCCTTTCAAGAGCTGGTTCTTTGTATTTACAAAAAGAAATGTCTTATCCTGTATAACAATGGAGTCGCCAGCATTTACCTGAACATTGTTAAAGTGAAGGTTTGCATAAAAGGCGCAAACAGTAAAGCCGGCGCTTTCAACTTTCTTTTTTATCAAATCAAAATTTATAACGCTATTTTGTTTAAACGATATTTCAAAAGTGTATGTTTTGATATCTGCATCCACTGCTAAAACAAAATCAAGCGTTTTTAATGCTTTGTTTATGGCGTTACTGCACATGCTGCATGTTAAGCCGCTTGCCTGTAAAGAAACTGAACTAACCTGTGCCTTAGTTGTCACCCATACAGTGATGGCTACAAATAATAATATTTTTTTCATGATTGTTTTATTTTTTAATTTATTAAAGATATAGATGCCGTTTAAGATATAACAGACAATAGAGTATCAGAAACAGACAGAGTTAATATTTTCCAATAAGTGTTTTGTAATTATAAGTTCTGTTACTTTAATAACGATTTTTTTGAACTAATAACTAAAACTTTATTTTCGTTTTCTATTGTTGAATTTATTACTGACTGCAGATTTTTTTTCACTGGCTTCTCAATAGCAACTGAATCGGAATTATTGCCTGGTAATGCCTTGGCTCCATGATTAAACTCTACTACTACGTATAGTGGAAATGCTGCTATCAAACCAAAGACCTGGACTGCGAATACAAACTTTTTCATTTTTATTTTTTATTGTTATTTTAGAATACAAAACTACACCAGCGTTAAGCGTCCTTAAGGACAGCTTGATGTCAAATACAGACAATGGTTTATTCAGCATTGGCATAAAAAATGTCCATTTCTTAAATGGACATTTTAATGATTACAATAAATTTTTTTAAACGAAGGAAGGGGTCACCTGTTTTGAAAATAATAA
>JAYSTT010000706.1:0-1987 GCA_043719495.1 Ferruginibacter sp.
GATAATGATGGCGATATGGATATTGTATTGGGCAACAGGGGAACCAACAGCACAATAAAAGGAAATTATTATAACCCCTGCACAGTGTATGCAAAAGATTTTGATGGTAATGGAAGTTATGATGCGGTGCTGGGTTATTACAACCAGGGCAATTGCTATCCGCTTTTTAGCCGGGACCAGTTGATAGACCAAATGCCTATGATGCGTAAAAAATTTATCCGCTACAAAGATTATTCAGGCACCACGCTTGATAAATTGTTTACCGAAGAACAAAAAAGGGGAATGGATATTTATAAAACCAACTTTTTTCAATCAGGGGTTTTATTAAATGAAGGTAATGGTGCATTTCGTTTTGTGGCTTTTGCCGAGCAAGCACAGCTATCAAATATTAATGATTTTGTTATTGATGATTTTGATAAAGATGGTATAAAAGATATTTTAGCTTGCGGCAACAGTAACGATGCGGCAGTAATGGTTGGCAATATTGATGCCTCATCAATATTATTATTAAAAGGAAATGGCAAAGGGTTATTTACTGCTGTGCCGCATACCACAGGCGGCTTAAAAGTAAGGGGCGAAAGCCGTAAAATGGTCTACCTGAAAGAAAATAATTTATTAGTGGTGCTTAAAAATAGTGCAGCAGCGCAGGTTTTTACGATTACTAAATAATAGAGATGACATCTTTTAAAAAGATGTCATCTCTGTAAAATCCCTGTAAACTATTGCTGTAATTTTATTTATCGGGTGCATTTAAAAAAAACCGCCTATTTCTATCAGTTTAATACAATATTTTTTTACAACACAACGTTACATAGAAAGATAATGTTTTGTGTATGAATAAACCCGTTACCCAACAATCAGCCAGTAATGCCTTAGTGCAATTTGTAAATAATTTTATAGGTAAACTCCGCCAAAATCCGGATGTGTATCCTATACGTTATTATAAAAAAGGTAAGCAGTTTAGGCGCAAATGGCAGGGGCCGCTTGTAAAATAACTTATTCTTTTCGGAAAATACCGAGCCCTATAAATCAGCAAAAACACTCTTGACAACAATAGTGTTCAATTGTAATTTTAAAGTTCAAAATCCGTAATCAAAATGAAAAAAATCCAACAATCCCAACCAACTGCATTTGCAGTATTACTAAAATCTTTTGGTTTAGTTTTTAGCAGCTTTTTTCAATCTGGCTCCAACAGGGAGTTTAAGCGGTTAAAAAGTTTTATTACTTCGTAAGGGGTATTTTAAAATCTAACTAAACAAATACTCCACATCCGCCTTACTAAGTGCTTTTACAAAGCTGGCATCGTCGGCAATTAATTCACTTGCCAGTTTGCGTTTGCGTTCCTGCAGTTGTAATATTTTATCTTCAATAGTATCAATACAAATCATGCGGTAAGCAAAAATATTTTTTGTTTGGCCAATACGGTGTGTACGGTCAATAGCCTGCTGCTCTACCGCCGGGTTCCACCAAGGGTCAACAATGTACACATAATCGGCAGCGGTTAAATTTAAACCCACACCACCAGCTTTTAACGAAATTAAAAACACCCGGCACTCATCATTGTTTTGAAAATTTTGTATGGCTTTTTCCCTGTCGGGTGCCGATGTGCTGCCATCAAAATATTCGAATGGTATGTTTTGTTCGGTTAATGTTTTTCTTATTAGCGCCAGCATCCCTAAAAACTGGGAGAACACCAATGCTTTATGCTCACCAATGTTTTCTGTTATCTCCCTGGTAAGTTCATCTAACTTAATAGAGTGGTTGGGGTACTTATCCTCTTCGTTTAAAATGGCCGGGCTATCGCATATTTGCCGCAGCTTCATTAAGCCCTGTAAAATTGTTAACTGGCTTTTGTTGATACCCTGCTGATCAATTTCCCCCAAAATTTTACTGCGGTAACTATCCCGGTACGCTTCATAAATATCCCGTTGTTCTTTTTCCATTTCGCAAAACAAAATGGTTTCTGTTTTATCGGGTAAATCTTTTG
>JAYSTT010000707.1:0-4818 GCA_043719495.1 Ferruginibacter sp.
GAGTCAATAATACTATTAACAAAAAAAGGATTGACACAAAAAATAAGGATGAATGTTTGGAATGCGAAACCGGAATATTTTGAAAATAAGTATGGAAAATTTCCTCCGCCGCCGCCGCCAAAGCCTCCGTTTCCACCAGTGAAGGAATAAAAATTATTCTCGTATTAAAAACAAAAGCCCTCTAAAAATAGAGGGCTTAATTATTTAGAAATATAAGAATCTTCTTTAAACAGCAAAACTTTCACCACAACCGCAACTGCGGCTGGCGTTGGGATTATTAAAGAAAAAGCCTTTACCATTTAATCCATCACTAAATTCCAGTTCGGTATTTACCAGGTACAAAAAGCTTTTCAGGTCACAAACTATTTTTACCCCTTTATCCTCAAAAACCTGGTCCATTGGTTTTACTTCGTTATCAAAATCCATTTTATAACTAAGTCCGCTGCACCCCCCACCAACAACACCCACTCTTAAAAAGTAGGAAGGGTCATTTAGAATACCGGCATCTGCCATCAGATTGATGACTTTCGCCTTTGCCTTATCACTTATAAATATTGAATTTTCTGTTGCTACCATTTTGCCCCTGTCCCCTAAAGGGGAACTTAGATTGTTACTTAATGATTTATCTATTGTTGCTTTTAAATTTGAAGTGCTAGATTACTACATTACATTTTCTTCTCCGCTAAAATCTCCTCCATAGTTCCCCTTTAGGGGCGGAGGGACTCTTAGTGAACAACGCTTTCTTCAAACTTAATGGCTTCCATACCATTTTTAGTTCGGTAGTCATTAATGGCGGCCTTAATGGCATCTTCTGCCAAAACCGAACAGTGTATTTTTACTGGTGGCAGATTTAATTCTTCCACTATATCCATATTATCAATTTTTAAAGCTTCGTCAACAGATTTGCCTTTTAACCATTCTGTAGCCAAAGAAGAGGATGCGATTGCAGAACCACAACCAAAGGTTTTAAATTTTGCATCAGTGATCATCCCTGTTGCATTATCTACTTCAATTTGCAAACGCATTACATCGCCACATTCCGGTGCACCAACTAAACCTGTGCCTACACTTTTGCTTGCTTTATCCAACGTACCAACATTTTTTGGATTTTGGTAGTGATCTATTACTTTTTTTGAGTATGCCATGATTATGCCCCCATCCCCTAAAGGGGAGTTTGTACTCTGCTGAGGGTAGCAGGTTTTAATATTTTGAAAAAAGAACTTTTAAATTTATACTTCCTAATTATCACAATCTACACTTTTATCTTCTTCATTTCCCCCTTTAGGGGATAGGGGCTAATGCGCCGCCCACTCAATAGTACTCAAATCTATTCCTTCTTTATACATTTCCCACAGCGGGCTCATTTCTCTTAACTTCAACACCGTTTCGCTTATTGCTTTAATGGTATAATCTATTTCTTCTTCTGTTGTAAAACGGCTTAATCCAAAACGCAATGAGCTGTGTGCCAAATCATCTCCTAAACCTAATGCTTTTAACACATAGCTGGGTTCCAATGAGGCAGAGGTGCAGGCGCTTCCGCTGCTCAGGGCAATATTTTTATTAAAGCCCATCAGCAAACCTTCTCCTTCCACATGTTTAAAACTAATATTGGTTACATGCGGTAAACGGTGTTCGGTACTGCCATTGATATAGGCTTCTTCCAGCTTCATTAATTCTGTTTCTAAATGATCTCTCATTTTAATGATACGCTTGCTATCTTCTTCCATATCCAGCATACAAATTTCGCAGGCTTTACCAAAAGCTGCAATGCCCGGTACATTTAAAGTACCACTTCTCATTCCTCTTTCGTGGCCACCGCCATCCATTTGTGCAGTTACTTTTACTCTGGGGTTTTTACGACGAACATACAATGCACCCACACCTTTTGGGCCATACATCTTATGTGCGGTAAAAGCCATTAAATCAATCCCATCTTTATTTACATCTACAGGTATTTTACCTACGGCCTGTGTACCATCTGTAAAAACCAACACCCCATGTTTACGGGCAATGGTGCTTATTTCTTTTATGGGCATCACCGTTCCAATTTCATTATTGGCATACATGATAGCAATAAGAATGGTAGTTGGTTTTATAGCGGCTTCCAGTTCTTTTAAATCGATAAGGCCATCGGCTTTTACCTGTAGATAAGTTACTTCGCCGCCACTTTTTTCAATGTGTTTGCAGGTATCTAAAACTGCTTTATGTTCGGTAGTTGCAGTTATTATATGGTTACCCTTGCTAGCATACATTTCATAAACTCCTTTAATACCCAGGTTATCGCCTTCGGTTGCCCCGCTGGTAAAAATAATTTCTTTAGGATCGGCTCCAATTAGTTTTGCCACCTGTTCACGGGCATAATCAACCGCCTCTTCTGCCTCCCAGCCAAAAGGATGATTACGGCTGGCAGCATTACCAAAGTGTTGCAAAAAATAGGGTGTCATAGCCTCCAGCACACGTGGATCCATCGGGGTGGTAGCATTGTTATCTAAGTATATCGGTAATTTCAACATGTCTTTTATTTCTTGTTTATAACGCAAATTTACTGCAAAAGGTTCTATTTTAGCTATTCCATTTTAGGGCTGCCCTTCATTTTACTTATTTCGTAAATAAAGGCTCATAAATTAACTATTATGCTAAAAACAGAACATATTGGTATTGCTGTAAAAGATTTGGCAAATGCTGTTCCATTATTTGAAAAACTGCTGAATAGTCAGTGCTATAAGACAGAACTGGTAACCGGCGAAAAAGTAAACACCGCTTTTTTTAAAACCGGAGATACAAAAATTGAATTGTTAGAAAGTACCGAGCCCGATGGAGTTGTTGCTAAATTTATTGATAAGAAGGGAGAAGGTGTTCATCATATTGCTTTTGAGGTGGCAGATATTTTTGCAGAGATGGAACGCTTAAAAAACGAAGGCTTTGTTTTATTGAATGAAAAACCCAAAGATGGCGCAGATAATAAACTGGTTTGTTTTCTTCATCCAAAAGGAACTAACGGGGTACTGGTGGAATTGTGTATGGAGAAAAAATGATTACTACATTTTGACAGAATTTGTATTTCCTTTTAATTTAAAAAAGGATTTTCTTTCTTTTCTTCCCCAATTGTTGTTACTGCCCCATGTCCGCTATACACTATAGTTTCATCGGGCAATACAAATAATTTCTGCCGAATGCTGTTAAGCAAAGTTTGATGATCTCCACCCGGTAAATCGGTACGGCCAATACTTCGGTTAAATAAAACATCGCCGCCAATTAAAAAATTTTGTGCTTTGCAATAAAAACAAATATGCCCCGGTGAGTGGCCAGGGGCTTCTATTATTTCCAGCTCATCTTTATCCAATAAAATTTTATCGCCTTCCTTTAAATAAATAAACTGGCCGGAATAATTGTCAAATGGCATATTGTACATCAGGCCGCTGGTGGGTGCAAAATCCAGCACAGCCTTTTCCTTATGGTGCAGTTGCAGGTTTAGTTTATACGTTTCAGCAACATATTTATTGCCAAAAACATGATCTAAATGACAATGGGTATTAAGCAGCATTTGGGGTGTTAAACCCATCTGTTTTATAAATTGTGCAAGCTGTTCCTTTTCGGCATCATAGTAACAGCCGGGGTCTATAATGACACAATTGCCAAACTCATTATATAAAAGATACGTATTTTCCTCAATTGGGCTAAACACAAAGGATTTTATTTTTAACATGGCCTGATTATTTATATGATTTAGATTTACCCGAAAACAACTAATTTTAAGTTATAAACGATAAGTATGCAAAGTAAGCCCACTTTGCAGCAACCAAAAAAGGAATTTTAAAATAAGATTAAAAATACTGATCAACTAAGTAGATATGAAAATGCCAATGAATGCAACCGACAAAACCGCTTCAAAAAAAGTTGAAGAAAGGTATAACGTACAAGTGAGTGACACAACAATGTTTGGAAGAGTTTTAAAAGCTGGTTACAAAATTATTTTTTTACTGCTTTTTACCTTTTGCTTTTTACCTTTTGGGTTAAAGGCCCAGGTAAATGCTGTGGAGTTTGGTAAAAACCGGGTGCAGTTTAAAAAGTTTAAATGGCAGTATTATCAAACCCAAAATTTTAATGTTTATTTTAACCAGGGCGGACAGGAACTGGCAAAATTTGTTGCACAAATTGCCGAATTAGAATTGCCTCAAATAGAAACTGCTGCAGAATATAGTTTGCAACGCCGTGCCAATATTGTTTTATATAACAGCTATGCCGATTATGAACAAAGTAATATTGGCCTTGGAACTGATTGGCAAAATAACAGTGGTGGCACAAAACTGGTAAACAACAAAATGCCCATTTATTTTGATGCCGATCATGCCAAACTGCACCTGCAAATAAGAACTGGTATTGCAAAAGTATTAACTGACAATTTATTGTTTGGAGACGACCTGGGTGAAGTTGCAGGCAACCAGGCTTTACTGGATTTGCCCAAATGGCTTACTGATGGATATGCAGAATACCTTGCCGAAAACTGGAGTACAGATTTAGATGATGAATTAAAAAGTGAAATATTGAGTGGCAACTACAAAAATTTTAACCGCTTTGTTTTTGCCAGGCCCGAAATTGCCGGTCATGGATTTTGGTATTTTATTGAAGAAAAGTATAAAAAAGAAAATACCACTTACCTGCTTTACCTGGCACGTATTTATAAAAATTTAAACAAAGCCTGCCAGCAGGTATGCAAAAAGAAATTTAAAGAAGTACTGGCGGAGTTTATGGAATACCAGGATGAGAAATATTATAAGGACATCAGTAAAAGAAAGGCATACCCAAAAGGAAGTTATG
>JAYSTT010000708.1:0-11507 GCA_043719495.1 Ferruginibacter sp.
AAAAATTAAACTGGTATGCTACCATATATAATGCAGGTTTTGACAGAACAGATGATTATATTTTAAAAAAAATAGCCGCTTCAAATTTTTACTTACAAAGTGGGATGCCCGGCAAAAAATATAATTATGCTGCCATAGCAAAGTGGTTTTATACAAATTAGCAATAAAAATTTATCAGACAATTTTTGTTTGTACCGCAATTCTAATTAACGAAGCAGTATTCTTCACTTCAAACTTTGCTAATAAATTTTTGCGGTGAGTATCAACAGTTGTACTGCTTATAAAAAGTTTTTTGGCAATTTCATTATTCGTCATTCCATCTGCAATAAGCTCCAGCACTTCTTTTTCACGGCGGGTAATAATAGGTATTTTATTTTCTGTATCAGGTTTTCTTAAAGCCTGTGCTGCATCAAAACTTAAAAATTGTTTTCCTTTTATTACGGTTTCAATACCTTCCATCAATTCTTCCTGTGTGGCATTTTTAAGTATGTAGCCCGATGCGCCACCTGCCATCATTTTTTCAATAAAACTTTGCTGGGTAAAAGTACTTAAACCCAAAATATAAACGGCAGGATATTTTTCTTTTACTTCTTTACATAAATCAATTCCACTTTTATCGGGTAAATTAATATCCATTAAAATTACATCGGGGGTTTGCTGCTGCAAAAAAGCCATGCAGGATGCGGCATTGGTGGCATGCCCCATCCATTCGATATTTTTTTCGTTTTGCAATAGTGAATGGATACCTTCTATTACCATGTAGTGGTCATCTACTATAAAAAGTTTTATTGCCATTAAATGTTTATTTCTATATGTACCGAAGTACCTTTTTCTTTTTCTGATTGCACATCCAAGTTACCTTTTAAAAATTCAACCCGGTTTTGAATATTGCTCCAGCCAATTCCTTTTGATTGTCTTAGGATTGATGTGTCAAATCCTTTACCATCATCTTCTACCGTTACTGCCAGTTGATTATTGGTTTTAGTAACCTGCACAATAGCCGTTTTGGCAACAGCATGTTTCATTGTATTATTGATAAGTTCCTGCACAATTCGATAAATGGTTATAGCTGTAGTTTGTTCCAATGCTAAATTTTCGAGCCCAATGGATTGATAAGAAATTTGCAATGCACCGGAATTATTTATATCTGCACAAAAATCTTTTAATGCAGTATCTAATCCAAACTTTACTAATGCTTCGGGCATCATATTATGTGCTACACGGCGCATTTCTTTAATAGAACTGTCCAGCATATCCATGCTGCGTTCAAATGCCTGAGCATTATCAGGTGTCATTACTAAATTTCCTTTCATGGTATTAAATGAATATTTTATGCCTGATAACATACCGCCCAAACCATCATGTAAATCTTTTGCCAGCCTTGTTCTTTCCTGCTCCTCTCCTTTTAGTACAGCTTCTGTTGCAGTTAGTTGTTGTTGGGTTTCTAATTCATTGATGCGTTGCTGTTGTAGTTTTTGTTTTTGCCTATAATTGCGGTAAGAGAGCATGGATATAACCAGTAATGTGGCAGCCCCGCCAAGCAGGATATAATTAAAAATACTTTTGTTCTTTATTTCTACTTTCTGCAATTTTATCTGATTGTCTTTTTTTTCTATCTCATATTTTTTTTCCAAATCTGCAGTACTCTTCAAAACTTTTTCATTTAAAAAAGCATCCTGAATTGAATCTGCTTTCTGTTTTGATGATATGGAAGTAATATAGTCCCCTTCCCTTGCTGAGATATAGGAAAGCACCGTATAGCAATTTTTAAGCTCATCGCTAAGACTGTCTGCCTCTGCAATGGCAAGTGCTTCAAAAATTGTTACTCTAGCCTCTTTATTTCTGTTATTAAAAAATTGTGCATATGCTACGTTGTAAAGTGAACTAGCCATCATCTGCCTGCTCTGCAATTCTTTTGATAAACCCAGCGATTTTTCTGCAGCCTTCAGCATATCATCAAAGCGGTTCATTGATGCATACAGGTTACACTGGTAACCATAGATACTGCCTTCGGCATACTTATCATTTAATCTTTCGGATTCTTTGATAGCAATATTATAAAAATATAAAGCACTGTCTGCCATTCTTAACCCATCATAACTTTGCCCCATTGTTGCGTACACCCTGTTGATGTAATCATTTTTTTTGCTGTAAATATTGTTTATATATACAGCTTGCTGCGTTGCCTCAACAGCTTTTTGGTATTGCCGCAAATTATAATAACAATTAGCAAGACCATGATAAAGACCAGAAAATTTCGACGAATCCCTCATCGCTTCTACTGTGTTTTTTACTTGAAGCGTATAATTTAACTGCTCTTTAAAATTGCCAAAATATGAGTTGATGATACCAAGGTTATTAAGCATGGTAACTACCATCGAAGAATCTTTAAGTTTTCTTGCCAATGCAAGGCCTTTTTCTGATTGATCCAATCCTTTTGTATAATCGCCTTTTGTATAAGAAAGTATTGTTCCCTGTTGATAATAATAATATATCCCCCTGTCAAACTTTAATGATTCAGATAAAATTTTCCCTTTTTGCAAATAATAATCAGAAGAATCCTGGTTGTTAGTTTCGTACCAGCTTGCAAGGGTAAGAAAAAGCATCGCTTTGCTTGTATCTTCTTTTGAAACTTTCAGCAGGTTAAATAGGCTGTCAACATTATGGGTTTGATTAGTACGCTGAGCCTTTACAGCGGCTACTAAACAAAGCAAAGAAAGTATTATTGAAATTTTTTTCATCTTTTAAAATAAACTTTTAAATCCATTCTACAAATTAAAGAAATAGCAATTTTAAAATTCCTCCCCTTTTTCCATGATTTTTTCAGGTATTTAAAATATCCTGTTTTTAAGGGATGGATAAAATCCAATTAGATTATCATTTTTACAGCATCATTAAAATATAAAAAACTACATCATGAAAAAGTCATTATTCATTACTGCTTGTTCGGCTTTTATAATTTGCACAGCCAATGCTCAGGTAATACAAAAAACTTTACCTGCTGTTAAACAAAATGTAATCATTAAAACAGTGCCAGTTGCACCGCCGCCACCACCACCTGCAGCAAATAAAAGTGCTGGCACCAGCAATCAAAATACGCCTGTATATAGTTTAACGGCTGTAAGGGTTAATATAAAAACAGGAAGTGATAATAAGGAATTTCCATCCAAAGTTTATGTAACGCTTATGTTGAAAACTAACCCCAATTACTACATTTATGTGCAAAATAATTTGAATAATGAGATGAGAATTAATTCGGATACTGAGTTTGGGCTTGAACGTCATAATGAGGGCACGCCTGAAAGAATAACACTGGAAGCTTTGCAAACTGCCGGATTAATATTGCAAATATATTATGATCCCAATCTTTTCACTGATGCCTGGAAAATAGAAAGCATCAGTATGGTTTTAGAATTTAAAGACCAAAACGGCAACCTACACCCATCGCTTGGAAGAAAAACAGTAGTATTTAGTAATGCATATGGTTTTCTTAATGCAGGGGTTCATTATATGCAATGCATAACCGACCAGTCTTTTACACCACTAACCGCTACTATAAAATAATATGTATCTGCAATAGATTACAATGGCAGAGAATCTTTTAACCATTTGATAAATGAAAAAATATCTTCTTATACTTTTTATTATAATGATTGCTTATGTAACAAATGGCCTTTCTCAAACCAACAGTTTTAATGTATTTACTTATCAACAGCCAGAGTTTTTTACAAAAAGCGAATTACCAACAAGGCTGCAGTTTAATTTAACCAATAAAGATGGTAGTTTTTGCACTATCACTTTATACAACAGCCTACCTGCAAAAGAAAACATCATTAAAGATGTAACCAGCCAGTGGAATGAACAGGTGGTAAAAAAATTGGCCAGAGCAAACAAAAAACCAGGCCGCATTCTTACCGAACAATTGTGGGATGGCTGGGCATCAACAGTAGCTATTGGTAATTTTTATCAAAATAAAAAAAAAGCAGTAGTAATGCTTAATACTTTCAGAAAAGATAAAACAACCGTCTGTGTAGTATTTGAAATGAGTGATAAGAGTTTTAAAAGCGTTGTGGAATTATTTTCAAAAAACCTTCATCTTAAAAATAAATAATGAAAAAATATTTTTTTACACTTACTATTTTATTTGCAGCAATTATTGCATTTGCCCAACCCGGCAAAAAACCTGCTGCAAAAGAAAAGCCCCCTACACAAAAAGAAATGGGGGACATGATGAAAGAAGCGCAGAAAGCCATGGATGAAATGAACCCGGAAGATAAAAAGATGATGGATAGCATGGGCATTAAAATGCCCTCGTTTAAAACTCCGCCTAAAGTAAGCGACAAACAACTGGCAGATGCATGGGAAGTTGAAAATCTTATTGTGCCAAAAAGAGATGCAGCAAGAATTGCTTCCATTCCAAAAACACCATTAGCTGCTGCAACAATTCCTACATTTATTTCATCAACACATGCAAAAGTACTTGCGCTGTTAAAACCTGAATCAAAAACACTAGCAGAAAAATTATATACACAACTGAAATCAACCGGCAGCAATGCTGATGCAATTGGTAATACCGCAGCAGGGTTATGGATTTTGGGGCGTATTCAACCTGCATTATATATTATGGGTCGTATTTGTTCAGAAGACATCAGCAACACTGATAATCTTTCCAATTATGCTTCTATGCTTTCTATGTGTGGTATACAGCAATCTGCTATTCCTGTATTAAATTATATCAACACAAAATATCCCGGCAACAGCACCATACTGAATAACCTCGGTCAGGCATGGTTTGGTTTGGGAGAAATGCAGACAGCAGAAAAATATTTAGACAGTGCCATCCGCATTTATGCCTATCATCCGCAGGCTAATCTTACCAAATCATTTATTGAAGAAAGTAAAGGCAATAAAGCAGAAGCAGTAACCCTTGTAAAAAAATCTATCCTCCATTCTTATTCCGAAGAAAAAGAAGAAAGGTTGCGTAAGCTGGGGCATAAACTTACCAGCAAAGAAGTTTCGCTTCCTAAAAACACAAAGGCAGATCCTTTAAACCTTGGTGGTTTTTCCCCTCCCCCTTTTCCTATGTCGGTAGATGAATGTATTGCTTTAGAACCTGTATGGGCCGCTTTCCGCCAGCAATTAAGTGAGCAGGGTGCCGCATTAAAAAAACAATTAAAAGATGCAGAGCAAATTGCCATGGACATGCAGCAGAAAAGAATGAACGAGAATTTAAGTATGGTAAAAGCATCTATAAATGCCGGAAGTATGCAAGGTGTACTAACTGTGGTACCCTTACATATAACAGCAGCAGGCCTTAAGCAAAACGAAGTAATGGATGAATACAGTCGCAGGATGGAAGCATTTGGAAAAAAAACAACCACGTTTTTAATTGGGCCGGCAGTGCAGTTAGCAAAAGATTATGAAGCCGTAATGGATAAACTGCGGGAAGAAGACCTGGAACAAACCGGCGAAGGAAAACCCAATAAAGATTTTTGCCCCAGGTATAAAGAAGCCAGTGATAAATACCTGAAAGCTTACAATGGTACAATAGAACCTTTCTTTAAAGAGCATCTTGAAATACAAAAGAAATTCTTAAATGAATTAACACACTGGCAAATGTATTCTGAATGGCCGGAAAAATTTGAAGCATATAAGCTGGGGGCAAAAATTACATGGCTTGATGCACTTTTAGGAGGCTCGCCAAATACCTTTATATCAATCACCGAATTTAAATGTGCCAAACCGCCGCTGGGCAAAGCTGGCAAACTTTCGCAGTTTGATGATGTGGCCTGCAAGTACCACAGTGAACTGAAATTACCAATAGGGAAAATGAAAATGGATTGCAGCCGTTTTACAACTGAACTGGATTTAAGTGTTATAAAATTTGGATTGAAGCAGGATATGGATAAAGAAACATTTGCCGATCAGTTTATGAGCTGCAATGTGGAAATTGGTGCTAAGGTTGGTAAAGAAGTTAAATTGGGACCTTTAAGTGTGGAAGCTTCTGCAGGCGCAAGAATAGGTATTGAAATAGACCCTACCGGTGTAAAAGATGTGTATGTAACCGGTGGGGTAAAAGCTGGTGCAGGTACAAATATAATTGGTGGTGCAAGCGAAGCAGCAGGCACACCTTCGTCAATGATGGGAGTTGGTGTAAGTGATTTATCTATTGATGCTGGTGTTGAAGGAAGAATAAGTTTAGTAAGTGGCAGAGGTTCCATTTACGGTATAGGCATTTTTGCAAAGTGATAACATATAAACAATGAAAAAAATACTTCTTTTCGCCTCAATAATTGTTTCTGTAGCAACCTCCTTTGCCCAAACCATCTCCCGGAAATCTATTGAAGACAGTGTTTTCGGTTGGAATAAAGTGTATCATTTAAAAGGGTTTAAAGAAAGTCATAAAATGGATAACCGTGTATACAGTATAGCACAGTTGTCTATTTGCGATTCTTTGGTAAACTGGATACAGGCAAGCTATATTCCTAAAGGTGGAATTGGTGATGTAAAAAAAGTAGTATTCCCTAAACAAAGTGTTTATTCTCCCTATAATAAAGGGCTTCCCCAGGGTTTTGGCGTTACCTCTTTTTTGTGGAGCATGCAATGGAAAAATAATAAAATAGTCCCTATTCAGGAAACAGAAATTCCCTGGGGAATTGCTGCTAATGAGGTACCCGGCATGTCTGTAAACATGCTAAGTACCGAAAACCAATATTATTTTTTTATGCAAGAAGGTGAACGTTTTTTTGATGTAACCCCAGCAGAAGTAAGAAAGAAATACGAAATTAAAACCCTGCCCCAGTTTAAAAAATATACCACCTGGCATTTAACATCTTCAAGGTATGACAGAAACGGCGGATTGGTGGATGCCGTATTACTGTGTAAGAATAACCAGTTGCCATTTATGCCGGTTTCAATTGGCCAAATGATTTTACAAACTGCAGAAATGATTAAAGTAAAACATGAGGAAAAAAAGAAAAAGATAATTGAAAACGCACACGGTAACCAGCATGATATAGACTACTTTACCAAATATGAGAATGAAAATTTTGAAAAAGCAAAAACATCTGTTACAAAATTGCAGGAAAAATATAAAAACAAATTGGCTGACCATGCTGCATTGCCTAGTAACTATGATTATATAGACCTAATTAATGGCTATGATATGTTTACCCGTTCTGAAATAGGAGAATCTCCATCCTCCCTGCCACCACGTTTCCCAGTTTATAAACTGGCTCCCGATACCTATGAATTATGCAAAAAAAATCAACCGCAATGGATATTGGTAACATGGAACTGGATGACAAGTAATGCAAGTGAGTTGTACATGCACGAATCCATAATCAACAATTTTAATTTTGATTATGTATATAATTTTTTCTTTGACACAGAGAAAATAAAAGGCCAACCCTATAAACCACTTCGTTCTCCTGTTTATAAAGATGCAGTTGTAATTACCGAAGCATCGGAAGCCAGTAAAAAAAATACAACGGATAAAAACATTCATTTTTTTGAAGATTTTTCTACCACTGGTGTTAACCAAAAACCAATTGGCTGGAAATCGACCACAGGTATAAATGGTACTAAAGCTGTTACTACCTCCCTTGATGGATTGGCTGGCAACTGGGCAGTTATAAGCGATTATTCATTAACTCCGATCCAACTTGTAAAACCATTGCCGCAAAATTTTACTTTAATTTTTGACGTTGTAGCTTCTCAAAATTTTACTTGGGGGGCTAAAAGACTACATTTCAAATTGGCTAAAGAAACTTCTCCGGGTAATGAAGAATCCTTTTTGGATTTGGGACTTCGCCCCGGCTATGATGGAAGAGATGGAGATGCATCTCTTGAAACAAAATTCCCGTCGCCGCCAGGTTATTCAAACGGTGCTAATTCGTTTGTTGCTCCCGGCTTTTCTAACAACAAAAAAAATAATCGCATTACAATAACCATTAAAAAGATAGATGAAAAGTTGCTGGTGTTTATTGATAAAACTAAAATAGCTGAATACGAAAAAGCTATTCCTGCAGCTCATTTATTTAATGCTATGTCATTTTATAGTTACAATTCAGGCGAGAATGATAAATTTTATATCAGCAATATTAAAATAACAAAGGATTAAAAAATCCTGTTTTTACAGGATATAAAACAATTGGCAACAGGTATATTTTTGATTCAGGAAAAAATAATTATGAAAAATATATTCAGCATGTTATTCTTTTTTTTGACAGCAACGGCGTTTGCGCAAAAAAAAATATCGCCTGTTAGTCTATCGCCATTAACAGGTATTAGCTTACCAAACGGGAGTAAACTGGATAGGCGGATGTTAAGTGTTGCCGGAGCAAAGATTTTACTGGAAATGGAAAGCAAGAAAATTAATATTAAGTTATCAGCAACTGAAGTGTTGGTTTTACCACCCGTTACAGCCGGCGGATTTAATGCGGATTCATTGGTAAAAATACTTTCTGAAATGGGATGGACAATTTCAGTTATAGAAGGAGATAAGAAATATGCCTGGTTGCAGAAAGACAATCGCAACCTTATCATGCATTTTTCTATGGATGCAAAAGAGACTGGCCTTTATTTTGGAGAAGCCAGTTCTGCCCCAATTCAAAATGGCCAGGGAAATAATACAGTCACTACTCCACCTGTAACAACAGATAATAATCAACCGCAACAAATATACAATCCGCCTGTTCAAAATAACCAGGTTGATGTAATTCAACAACCCAGCCAAGCCATTCAAAATACCGGGTTCGCCTTTACCAGCACCAATTTTGATGACGGATGGATAAGCACCGTGCAGGAAGATTGGGTGGAAGTGACGAAGGCAAATATTAAAGTACTGATTCATTACCCGAATAAAAATGCTGATGTATATAATTCGGTTTTGCTTGATGGATTAAAAAATGCCTGGGATGTGCTGGTTGCCCCACGATATAGCGCTGCAATTAATTTTGAATTCAAGCCAATCAGTGGCTGGCAATCTATCGAATTTGCAGAAGCAGATTGCGTAGAAAAAACTAGCAGCAAAACAGTACATGTTGTACTGTTCAAATATAATTACTCATCAGGTGCTGGAAAATATCTGGAATTTATAACCGCTGATAAAAGTTCATTCGAGCAGGAGTTTGGTGCCTATCATGAAAGCACATCCGGTTGGGAAAAAATGGAAAACATGGCTTATCGCAATAAATTTGCCGTTGCCCCCTCTGACCTTAACGGCAAATGGACAAGTAACTTTAGCGGGATGACACAGTATGTAAATGCCAATACAGGCGCCAGTGCCGGTGCAGATACACATGCCTCCAATGAAAATTTTGAATTTATTGAAGGCAATAACTACAAATGGGATCTTGGCGTAGCCAGTGGCTTTGTGGGCAATATTAAATTTCAAGGTGTAAAATCAAGCGGCAAATTTTCAGTACCCAGCAACTGGCAGGTTAGTTTTTCAGACATTGAAGGCAAACCAAAAACATACAATGCATATTTCTCCTGTATCAAAGGTGCAAGGGTTTTATGGATTGGTGATACCGGCTTTGGAAAAAAAGAATGATAAAAAATAATGCTTATTATTTAAATTAAAAATCAACAAACATGCGTACAATTATTTTTATTTTATTGCTTTCGCCGTTTTTAAGTGTTGCTCAAACCACTAATGTATTTATTAAAATTTTTGATACAAAGGGTCAGCAAATTAATGGCGAAGCTGTAACAAAAGGTTTCGAAAAATGGATACAGGCTACTTCAACCAGTTCCACAGGAAAAAATAATACCCAATTTAGTTTTACTATGTTGGTGTGTGGTGCATCGGCCGATTTAAAAAAAGCTATGGCTGCCAACGAGTTATTATTGAAAGTAGAGGTATCAACTGTTGCACCTTCTTCCTATACGGGTGCAATAGTTTACACAATAAAAATGGAACAGGTTAAAGTATTATCCTGTTCCGAATTGATGGGATGTAATAATGCAATGAATACAACTGTATCGTTACAAGCCACCCGAATAGGATGGACATATTATACACAAAGCAAAACGGGTGCATCAACAGTATCTAAAAAATTTGGCTGGGATGCAGAAAGTAATAAAGAGTGGGCAAATTTTTAATACCCCCTTTTAAGGGGATTGATTAAGTGTTTCAAAATTTTTATTTTTAGATTATAAAAAAGTAAAAATGAAAAATTTAGTTCCTCAATATTTATTACTACTTGCAGTGTCCATTTCATTTACTGCCTGCAAAACAGTTCCGGTAACAGGGCGCAAGCAATTAAACCTTGTACCCAATGCTATGATACAGGCTTTGGCTTTTTCGCAATACGATTCGGTAGTAAAAGCAAGCCCCACCCTTTTACAAAGCGATGAAAGGGCACAATTGGTAACACGTGTTGGAAGTAAAATACAAACTGCTGTGGAAAGTTATATGCAGCTAAACAATATGAGTAAAGAAATTAAAAATTTTAAATGGGAGTATAATACTATCAATGAAGAAATAATTAATGCCTGGTGCATGCCAGGTGGTAAAGTAGTGGTTTACACAGGCCTGTTACCTGTTACACAAAATGAAACTGCATTGGCAGTGGTAATGGGGCACGAAATCGCTCATGCCATTGCACGGCATGGTAACGAAAGAATGAGTACAGGATTATTGATAGGGTTTGGTGGTTTAGTTTTAGAAGAAGCCCTGAAAGAAAAAAAACAGGAAACACAAATGCTTTTTTTGGGATTATATGTTGTTGGATCAAAACTTGCATTAGAATTACCGAACAGCCGCATGCAGGAAAGTGAAGCAGATAAACTGGGATTAATATTTATGAGTATGGCTGGGTATAATCCGGAAGAAGCAATACCTTTCTGGCAGCGGATGGCCGCACAAAACAAAGGCAGCAAATTACCACAATTCTTATCTACACATCCATCTGATGAAACAAGGATAAATAAATTAACCGCATTAATCCCGGAAATAAAAGTAAAGTATTTTAAAAATTAGATCATGAAGAAACTATTGTTCGTTGTGTGTTGCTTTTCTACTTTAAATACAATGGCATTTGATACCTGGTGGCATGCCGAGTGTACCCGTAAAGCAATGATGGCAAATGGATTTTCCGGTGACGCCAGGTTGGCAACACAAGTATCAAATTACTTTACCGATTTTATGGCGGTTGTAAATATGGGTAACGACCATTTTAAAAATATTGACAACATGACTATTATTGGAAAAATAAGGTTACGAAGCGACAATTCTTACGATTTTTTACATTTTGATGCGATATATACTACTGCGGATATTGAGAAGAATTGGAAACTCATTTTAGAAAATACAAAAGCTGCTTTAAACCAATTTGCAACTTCAACTGCAATAGAACCGGGCTTCAGGCAAATTGTACTTTTTAATATTATTGGCGCAAGCCTGCATATTGTACAGGATTTTTATTCGCATTCTAATTGGGTAAATACGTTTATTAAAAATGGCAGTTCGCCCATTCCAATTTGGTATGATATTTCAGATA
>JAYSTT010000709.1:0-11506 GCA_043719495.1 Ferruginibacter sp.
TCCAGTTGCTGCTTTACAGAATCTGCATCACTTGAAAAATAATAAGCAGGGTTATAAACATAGCCTTTTAAATCGCTGGTTAATAATAAAGATGAAAAAATAGTTTCTTCATTTTTAGAAACAGGATTAATAGCTGCATCAGTAACAGCAATAGATAAGTTACTTATTAAAGTATCACCTACATCTATCTGTAAAGTATTGTGGCCGTGTTTGATAAGATTTTTTTCTACTGCATGTAGGTCTGTTGCAAAATAATAATTGTTGTGATTTATAAATGCCAGCCGCTCGGCAACAGGTAATTGAGCAGCATTAAAAACGGTAAGTTGCAAAATGCCATCCGGAAAATTTTCGGTTGGTATAGGAGCGGTAACTTCTTTTTTTATGCTCATATTTATTTTAGCACTGTAAACCATTTGCTGCTGCATTTGTGCAACTACAGTGTACGAAGTAAATGTTTCATCAACTATGTCGGGTCTTATCAATGTATAGCTTAAAGTATCGGCAGTGTTGTTTACATTTAATGTAACACCTTGCTTTTTGGCATCGGGTAAAAGGGTTTCATGCAGTAACCCTTTTTTGTCTTTCCAAACAGCTTTATATTTTTCGCCTGGTAAAGGGCTTATAAAAAAATAACCCATACCATCATGTACTGCAGAAAAAGTAGTTATTTTTTTTCCAGTTCCATTTATAATATTTCCTATTGCAAAAATTGGTATCCCATCCTGGTCAGTTGCTTTAAAAGCAATACGGCTGTTAATACCCTCAATCATATCTCCACCTTCCGGAAAAAAGGTTAAACTAAAAGTATTTACTGTAATTGGCTTGTTTACAACTTTGGCGAAAGGAATTATTTGAATGGGTTTCAGGTAAAGTAGTGACGAATCAAAATTTAACATCCAGGAAGTATAAGCCCTTATGTATAAAAGTGTATTAGGCAGGGTATCTGGCAAATCAAAATTTGAAGCAGCACCTGATTCATAAACCGGCATTATTCTTTTTTGCAGAATGCTGCCTTTGGCATCAATTAATTCTGCATAAACGGTTTTACTTATTGTAGTAGCAAGATTGTCTGCAATCAGGTAAGCTTTAAACCAAATTGTTTCTCCGGCATTGTAATAATTTTTATCAAGGTGCAAATAGATTTTTTCCTGCGGATATTTTTCCCCCAATTGAGTTACTAAAGAATCAATACGCACCTGAGCATAAAGGCAATTATAAAATGTTGTAAAGAAAAGCTGTAATAAAATACTTTTACAAAAGCTGCTTTTTATCATTATATAATTGGTTAATCTTTATGTTTTGAGTAATCTTTATGGTTTTAAATCATCCACGCCTATTCTGTTAATTTCTTCATCAGAAGTATTGTCTGGTTTATTTAGTAATACCGAACGAATAATTAAAAAACCTCCAAATGCACAGGCAAATCCAAAAAAAGCCAATGCAATAATATTATCCATCCCCCAAATCATTATACCAATCAAAATGCCAATTATTTCAAAAGTAAACCAGGAAAATACTGTGTAAATTTTCCAGGTTAATGGTTTAAGGCCCTTTTGTATGGCTATTTTTTTGATCTCTCTTGTTATAAATATTAGTGCAATTATTTCAAGCATACTTTTAAGTAACCATTAATAAATCAATGAGGGTAAAATTTTTAAACTCTTAAAATTTTCAATATAGACAGGATATTGTTACACCAAATCAATATCAAAATTTACCAACTGTACAAATTCACTCAACCTGATATCAATATCTGCTTTTGTAATCTCTTTTAATCTTTCGGGGCCAAATTTTTCTACACAAAAGCTGGCCATGGCGCTGCCAATTATAATTGCAGTCTTCATGTTTTCAAAGCTGATGTCTTTTGTTTTGGCAAGGTGGCCTATAAAACCTCCGGCAAAAGTATCACCTGCACCTGTTGGGTCAAATACTTCTTCCAATGGTAATGCAGGGGCAAAAAATACATGGTTTTCATGAAACAATAATGCGCCATGCTCCCCTTTTTTAATTATTAAAAACTTAGGCCCCATCTTCATTATTTTCCTTGCAGCTTTTACTAATGATAATTCACCACTTAATTGCCTTGCTTCACCGTCGTTTACTAATAATACATCCACTTTTTTCAAAACTTCCTTTAGATCATCCATTGCAATATCCATCCAAAAATTCATGGTATCCATTACAATTAATTTGGGCCGAACTTTTAATTGATTAATAACGCTCAATTGTAATTTTGGCATCAGGTTTCCCAGCATTAAAAACTCTGCACCCTGAAACGAGTCCGGAACTATAGGATTAAAATCAGCCAATACATTCAGGTCAGTTACTAAAGTATCACGGGTATTCATATCTATATGATATTTTCCACTCCAGAAAAAGGATTTTTTATCTGGTACAATTTCAACACCATCTAATTGTATACCCCTGCTTTTCATTTCATTCATTTCATCATGCGGAAAATCGTAACCCACAATGGAAATTTGCTGTATAGGAGTAACAAAATTACTTGCTGCATACGCAACATAAGTTGCTGAGCCGCCAACAATTTTATCCGTTTTTCCAAATGGGGTTTCAATAGCATCAAAAGCCATGGTGCCAACTGTAATAAGTGCCATAAATTAAATGTTAGTATTAAGTGTTATTAGGTAAATTTATTTTAAATGCAAAAGTAATAGATTAATATAAGATGATTGGGGGTAAATTTATGAATTATTAGAGGTTTTATAATATGCTTTGTTAAAGCTGAACATAGGCATAAAGTTGAAGGATGTGAAGCCAAAGTAGTTGGATAAGAAAATTTAGCCGGGTATTAAAAATTAAAATACAAACTTCCCGATTACCCCTTTAGGGGATAGGGGCAAATATGCTTATAAATATTCACCCCGATAATCCCCAGCCACGGTTAATTAAACAGGTGGCTGAATGCCTTAAAGATGGCGGTGTAATTATTTATCCTACCGATACTATATACGGACTGGGTTGCGATATAATGCAACACAGGGCAGTAGACCGTATTTGTAAGATAAAAAATATTGACCCTCAAAAAGTGCAACTTAGTTTTATTTGCAGCGATTTAAGCCACCTTAGCGATTACACAAAAAGTATTGATACACCACTTTACAGGATGCTTAAAAATTATTTACCCGGCCCTTATACATTTATTTTGCCTGCCAGTAAACAAGTGCCTAAAATTTTGCAGAGTAAAAAAAGTACTATTGGTTTAAGGGTGCCCGATAATAATATATGCCATCATATTTTAGAAGCACTGGGTAATCCTATTTTAAGTGCTTCTTTGCCGGGCGAAATGGTAGAAGAATATACCAATCCTGAAGTGATGTTTGAGAAATTTGGGCAACAGGTTGATTTTGTAATTGATGGTGGCATTGGCGGCATGGTGCCCTCTACCATTGTTGATTGCACATCTGCTAACTGGCAAATTACCAGGCAAGGTTTGGGTGAATGGGAGGCATAAAAAGTCCCACCTTTTAAAGCGGGACTTTCTTAACTCATCAAAGGCACTACAAAAATTAATTTCTATCTCTGTTATTATGCTTTTTACGATAAATTTTGCGGCTTGCCTGTCTTTTATCCTGTCGGATATCTTTTCTTTCGCTACGGGTTACTTTACCATCGGCTCTCGCAGTCTTAACATCCCTGCGTATTTCTCTTTGGTCTTTAGCAAGATTTACGGTTTCTTTTTTGGTTAATTCTCCGCTTTTTACGCCTTGTTTAATGCGGTGCTGCTGATTTTTTGTAGTTTGTTTTACCTGCGCATTGGCATTTGAAAAAAGGGCGCTAAATGCTAAAGCTGCTACTGCTAATAATGTTGTTTTCATAATGTTGTTAAAATTGAGGTGAATAAATACATTTTGTAAATACATAGACCTGCAATGATAACCTGGGTTTAATGGCCGAAAAAAATATTTTTAAAAATAAATCCTTGAGATTAAAGGATATTAAAACTTTTACGGTGGAGATTACATAAACCATGTTGCTCAATAGATTTACGATGTTGTGCTGTGCCATAGCCTTTATTTTTATCCCAGCCATAATAAGGAAATGCCGTATGGGCTTTTTGCATAAACTCATCCCGGTAGGTTTTTGCTAAAATACTTGCTGCAGCAATCGAAGCATATTTTCCATCACCCTTAATAACACATTGGTGTTTTATTTTTTTGTAAGCTATAAACCGGTTACCATCAATTAATAAAAATTGAGGGGAAATGATTAGTTTATCTATAGAAAGATGCATAGCTTTAAAGCTTGCCTGCAGAATATTTATTTTATCTATTTCATTGTTATCAACAGAAGCAACTGCAAATGCAATACTTTCTTTTTCTATAATAGTACGCATCAAATCTCTTTGTTTTTCATTTAACTTTTTGCTGTCATTTAATAGGGGATGAAAAAAATCAAAAGGCAAAACAACTGCTGCTGCAAATACGGGCCCGGCATAGCAGCCACGTCCGGCTTCGTCCAACCCGGCTTCTGTAAGTTTGGTTTGATAATGTGATAACAGCATCTTTGTTTAACAAATATCTGACAAAAGAATAAATATCGATTTATTTAATCAATAACAATATTGCTGCTGTAAATTTGTGTAATCTATTTATGAGGCAAATTAAAAATTGGGCAATTGCCACTTTCATTCTTTGTTTTTTGGTAATAATTGCAGGTGGCGTAGTACGAACTACACAAAGCGGTATGGGGTGTCCCGACTGGCCAAAATGTTTTGGCAAATGGATACCACCCACCAATGCAAGTGAGCTGCCTGCTGATTTTGAAAAATATTTACGCAAGCAGGATATTGACCATACGTTTAATGCATTGCATACCTGGATTGAATACTTCAACCGCTTACTGGGTATTTTATTAGGTTTGTTTGCTATTATTCAGGCAACGTTATTATTTTTTAAACGAAAGGAATTTGCTAATGCTTTTAAACTGTCAGCTATTTTTTTACTTACTGTAATTCTTACCGGGCTGTTTGGGGCTATAGTGGTAAAGTTCAATCTGGCTCATGCAAGCATTTCTGTTCATTTATTGTTTGCCATTTTGCTTATTCAGGTTCAGGCAGGAGTTTTGCTTTCTCTTTATTCAAAAATATTTTCGCTTAGCATTGATAATAAGATAAAAAAAATGGTATGGCTATTTTTAATACTCTTGTTTTGCCAGAGTATTTTGGGCACGATGGTGCGGATGTATGTTGATGATGTTTCAAAAACACTGCACTATCAACAAAGGGAAATCTGGCTTGCTAAAAGCCCTGTAGCATTTTTATTACATCGCAGTTTTTCATGGTTAGTATTAATTAGTGCATTGTTTATGGCATGGTACTGCAGAAATATACAGGCTGTAAAAAGCAAAACTTTTGCAATTGCTGCAATTGTAATTTTGAGCATGGTAACTGGTATTGTTTTATTTTATGCTAATATGCCTGCTGTTGCTCAACCTATTCATTTACTATTGGCCTCATTGGCTTTTACTCAAACCATTGCTTTATTGCTACAGGTTAAACAGGGCAGTATATAAACAGAAAGTATATACCAGGTAATTGTTTTCTTCTAATAAGTTTGCTTAAATTAGCACACAAGTTTTTTGCATGAAGCAATTGTTTAACAACGTTTACTATTCTTTTCCTGTACAACTTTTTATTCTTCATTTTAGAAAATACCAGTTGTTGCTGATATTTTGGTATTTACTTGCAAGCACCATTAACAGTGGGGTTATGAAAAATTTTGGTGCAGATGCTTTATTTTTTGCGCCTGAATATTTAGGGAATGTTAATGTATTGGGAGCTGCAATTGTTGGCATTGCCATGGGGGTATTTATGATGAGTTGGAATATAACTACTTTTATTTTACATAGTAAACGCTGTAAATTTTTAGCTACCACATCAAAACCGTTTTTAAAATACTGTATAAATAATGCAGTATTACCGCTTTTATTTATTATATTTTATGTGGTACGGCTTGTCTCTTTTAATGAATATAAAGAGTTAATGAGTGCCGGAGAAATAACAATAATGATAACAGGAATACTGGGAGGTTTTATATTATTGCTGGCATTTTCCTTTGCCTATTTTTTTGGGGCAGAGAAAACTATTTTACGTAGTGTGGCTCCTATTGTTGGTAATCCGCAACAGTTTAAGCAAACTTATGACCCTGCAGTAAAGGCCCAACAGGAAGGTTTTGGAATGAAAGTAAGCTATTTCTTAACCACAAGGTTTCGCCTTACAAAAGCAAGAAATGTTTCTCACTACAGCCAGGAGTTTTTGGATATGATATTTAAGCGCCACCACTTTTCGGCAATCCTCAGTATTGTTCTGGCATTTATTTTTTTGGGAGCCGTTGGTTTTTTTTTAGATAATAGATTTTTTCAAATGCCAGCCGCTGCAAGTATTTTTATTTTTTTTGCGGTTATGACGGCTGTTATTGGGGCGCTTACTTATTTTTTACAAAGCTGGAGTTTGCCTTTTGTAATTATACTTATTTTCTTTTTAAATTATTTATACGAGAAAGATATTATTGATCCCCGGAATAAAGCATACGGATTAAATTATACCAATAAAACCGAAAGGCCCTTTTACAGTAAAGAATCTTTACGGCAATTGTGTACAGCTGATAAAATAGCAGCGGATAAAGCTAATATGCTGACTATTTTACAAAACTGGAAAAAGAAACAAAAAATAGCAAAGCCTGTAATGATATTTATAAATGTAAGTGGAGGTGGTTTAAGAAGCGGAACTTTTGTAATGAATACACTGCAGCAATTAGACCGTATCACTAATGGCCAGTTAATGCAGCATACAATGCTTATCAGCGGTGCCAGCGGCGGAATGCTGGCGGCTACTTACTACCGGGAGTTATACCGGAACAATGTAAAAGACCTGGCTAATCCAAAGTATACTAATAATATTGCAGAAGATTTACTGAACCCTGTATTTTCATCAATGATAGCGAGGGATATTTTTTCGCCGGCACAAAAATTTAAAGTGGGTAATTACAAATATGTAAAAGACCGGGGTTATGCATTTGAACAAAAGTTAAACGAGAACAGCGAAGGAATATTAAATGCTCAAATAAAAGATTTTGCAACAGATGAGAAAGCTGCTAGAGTTCCGATGATTATTTTTAACAATACTATTTCAAGAGATGGGAGAAAGATGATAATTGCATCACAACCACTCAGCTTTATGATGAAGCCTTTATTGTATGCTGCCGATACCTCTGCCAGCCCTGATGCTGTTGACTTTAATGCATTGTTTGCAAAACAAGGTCCTCAGAACATGAGATTGCTTACAGTTTTGCGAATGAATGCAACATTTCCTTATGTGCTGCCTAATGTTTGGCTGCCCAGCCAGCCTGTTATTGATGTGATGGATGCAGGTTTAAGAGATAATTTTGGGCAGGAAACCAGCTTGCGGTTTATAGAAAACTTTAAAGACTGGATAACTCAAAATACAGGTGGTGTAATAATACTGCAAATGAGAGACCGCATGAAAGATAACTGGCAGCAGCCTTTTGAAAGTGTTGATATAACAGATGTTTTAATTAAACCAGCCACCATGCTGCAGCATAACTGGTATAAACTGCAGGACTATGCCGAAACTGAAAAATACAGTTATATGCATGATGGATTGGATTCTATTTTGCATCGCATCATATTTATGTATGTGCCCGAAAAGGAAGATAAAGGCGCGGCACTGAATTTTCATTTAACAGCCAGAGAAAAGAGGGATGTAATGGCATCATTTAATAATAGTTATAACCAACGGGCAGCAATCATGTTAACGGAATTGTTGAAATAAAATTCGGCTTACTTTTTAATAAAGCATCTTATTTGCCCAAACAATAAACTAATTTGTATTTAACATTGAAAATTTAGTGGGGGCTGGTACCTTCAGGCTTAAAACCTTTCCCCGAGCAATCTACTCCGGCATTAACAACCTAAATGCTTTCTCAATAATTTCTATTTCAAATATAGCAGCAGTAGTGGCCGGATCCCCATCAATATGCAACGGTGCCTGTTGCGGATTTTGTATCGTTAATTTTTTAGTTTGAAAATAACCAATATCAGTTCGATGGTATTTTTTATCTTCATAAGGCCGCACTTCGCCTTTACGGATTTGTTTTATAATATTCCAGACCATCCGAATCTTACTCATTTCATTTACAATAACAATATCCAGTAAGCCATCATGTAAACTTGCCTGCGGCGCAATAGTAAAATTATTACCAAACTGATTGCTGTTGGCAATACTTATAAAAAAAGCATCGGTGGTAAAAGTGCTGCCGTTAACCGATAAACCAAAGGGGTATGTTTTTGCGCTAAAAAAGTTTTTAGTAGATTGTTTTACATAAGTTGCCAGCCCACGCTTTTGCTGTTTGGCAAAATCATGTGCTACCTGTGCATCAAAACCTAAACCGCACAGCATACAACTGAATTTTTTATTGATGTAAAAACTGTCAATATAAATGGCATTGCCTTTAAATATAACTTCTAAAGCTTTATGGATTTGTTTAGGAATTTTTGCAGCAAAAGCCAAACCATTGCCACTGCCCATTGGAATAATGCCTATGTTTATATCAACACCCAGTAATGCATTCGCAATTTGATTTACGGTGCCATCGCCCCCGCAAACAATAATATCAGTAATTCTTTCTGCATTAATCTTTGGCCTAAGGTAACTGTAGTTGCCCTCGGCATTGGTATGTAAAATTTCGAAAAGGATGTTTTTTTCTGCAGTACGTTCTTTAATAATTTCTAAAAGTAAAATTTTCCCTTTTGTACCTGAAATTGGATTGATAAAATAAACAAAGCGGCGCTCCATACATGCAAATTTCAGGGAAAGTAATACAGCAACGAAATTTTATTTATTACTGTAAACCAGTAAACAATTATTGCATCATAATATAACAAAGTGTAATTATCCTGGAGGGCATCAGCATTTTATCATTGGCCGGATCCAGCTGCAGTACCAGTTTTATTTTGTTACCCGCAATAAGTTTTTTGGTTAATAATTTTACCGGCAAAGAATAACTGCTTCCTATAGTTTTAGTTTCTTCAGCAGTAAGGAGCACTACATCACCATCATATGCCTGTATTGTTTTCTTATACATTACATTATTAGAAAAATTACCATTTAGCTGTATGCTGACAGATTTAAGTAATGATTTTTTTAGCTTTTTTATTTTAACTGTACTTATATTTTCTTCGCCTTTTGCAATTGCAGCACCTGCTAATTTTTCGTTTATAAAAATTTTTGCTGTATCCTGTGCCATAACAAAGTTTAAGCCGGTTAGTAAAACAATAAGAGCTGTTATCTTTTTCATGCTGAATTATTTTAAATGTTATAATCAAAAGTGATACCAAAGAATTACCAGCGCAGTAATGCACTTGCCCAGGTAAAGCCACTGCCAAATGCGGCAAGGCAAACCAGGTCACCCTCTTTTACTTTCCCCAGTTCCCAGGCTTCACACAATGCAATAGGTATTGATGCTGCGGTAGTGTTTCCGAATTTCTGAATATTATTATAAACCTGGTCGTCGGTTAGTTTTAATTTTTTCTGTACAAACTGTGCAATACGTAAATTGGCCTGGTGCGGTACCAATATGTTTATATCTGTTGTTTGTAATCCATTTGCAGCAAGCGCTTCTATTATTACTTCAGGAAATTTTATGATTGCTTTTTTAAATACTGCTGGTCCATCCATGTTAGGAAAATTTTGCGCATGATCAATCATGGCATGACTCATAAACATTTCGCCCATTTCGGCATCATCAAAATCGGCAACTTTATCAGGCATCCAGTGGTTGGCATGTGTGCCGGGGTTATACATAGCTAACATTTCGGCACTTTCGCCATCGCTGTGCAAATGAGTACTTAAAATGCCCTGGCCTTCTTTAGTGGTGGGTTGTAAAACTACAGCGCCGGCACCATCCCCAAAAATTACCGAAATATTTCTGCCTCTTGTAGTAAAATCCAAACCAAATGAATGTTTTTCGCTGCCTACCACTAATATGTTTTTGTACATACCTGTTTTAATAAACTGGTCGGCAATAGAAAGGGCGTATACAAAACCGCTGCATTGATTACGAACATCCAGTGCGCCAATTTCTTTCATTTTCATTGCACGCTGTAGTAAAACGCCGCAACCCGGAAAATAATAATCGGGGCATATGGTTGCAAAAACAATAAAGTCAATATCCTGAGGGGTAATGCCTGCCCGTTCAATTGCAATTGCAGCAGCTTCCACACCCATAGTAGTGGTAGTTTCTTCAGTACGATGGGCATAACGTCTTTCTTCTATGCCGGTACGTTCCTGTATCCACTCATCACTGGTGTCCATATATTTTTTAAGGTCGTTATTGGTAAAAACATTTTCAGGAACATAATAACCAATACCGGCAATTTTACTTTGTGGCATACAATCGTTTGTTAAGTGTAAAGCAATTTACGGAAAAAAGACGCACAACCCCCTCCGCCCCTAAAGGGGGAACCATGGATAAGATTATTGCGATGATTGCAGAAGGAATAAATTTTGTGCAACTCCGTAAGGGCTTAAAGTGGTAGAAAATAAATATATATTTTGCAAAATTCGGTAGGGCAATGTTATTAAGTTAAGGATATTTTAAATTAAAAAATACCCAATTCCAGTTCCCTCTCCCTTGGAGAGGGGTTGAGGTGAGGTCTTTACAAATCCTCAATGAGATTGCCCGTAGAAACGAAAGGTGCTTTGCAAAACATAGGTAATGTTGAATGAAGATATAGTGTTGATGTGGATGATAAAATACCCAAAAAAAATTTGAAGTACCGCTCCTTCTCTTTTGGAGAATGAGATGGAGGATGAGGCCGTTAATTCACTTTCACCATATCCTTCAAACAAAAATCATCATCATACAAAGCATGCACACGGGTTTTATAATGCAGCTCTACACATTTTCTTAGTTCGGCATTGTTTTGTATCATTTTACCGGTAAAATGTTCTACCAGTGGCAGTAGAGAAAGACTGCCATCTTTTATTTTTAATTCGGCAATGTAATTTGAGCCTTTAATACTGATGTTTAAAAATTGTTTGCCAATAACAGTGCTCATAAAAGCGGTGCCACTAACAGAATCTTTAAGAACGAGCTTAAAAGCCCTTAGTTCATCTATTTTACCTGTAAAAGCAATATTATATTCGGTTTCATTTTTTTTACTAAGGATAAGTTTTACAGGTTCTTCCCTGCCATTTGGTTTTTTTACAAATGTTGCCCAGCTGCCCAGTAAATCATCTTCCACATAAATGGTTGGGTTTTCATCTAACTGGTATGGAGAACTGTAAGGGCAGGAACAAAGGAGTACGCTTAAAAAAAATAAGGTTAATATGATAAAAATTGTTTTCACTTGCATTGTATAAAATTACTCCTGAAATACTATGCCTGCAAGAGTAAAAGCACGTAAAGGCTTGCTGGCTTCTTCATTATTAGTTTATGTAAGATTTGCATTTTGTTATAATAGTTGC
>JAYSTT010000710.1:0-4813 GCA_043719495.1 Ferruginibacter sp.
CCGAACACCAATTTAAATTTTTTAAAAAATCAAGAGCTAAACAAAGCTTTTCCAAAGCTGATGATTATCAATGGTTTAATTTTGTTTAGATGAAACCAAGGCTGGGATATGCACTGCTGCTGATTGTACGAATGTCCCGCCCAACTTTTGCAAAACCCCATGTTGGCAGTAGTTTTTATTCGCTGTCGGTCTATATGTTTTTGAGTTTCTCGTCATACCAAATGTCTTCATAACCATTTTTGTCTGCAAGAAATCTATAACCAACGTCAAGTCCTAAGTACTTTATAATGTCTGGTCGTTTTTGTAATAAATGTTCAGCACACATTGGTTGAAAAAAGTCGTCACTTTCTGAATACTCGCCTGTCCAAATAAACCAACCTGTTGTTCCTTTTTCATTTGGATGTCGTAATCCATTGATTGGGTCTGTGTCAAGGTTTGAAGAAATACCAACTCTTAGTTTTTTATTTATTGGTTTCCATTGAGAATTATTTGTCGCACAAATTTCCTTTTGTTTGTTGATATGTGAGTTCCAAGAATTGTAAGTTACCAAGTCGTCCTGCTCTGTCAGAAGTCTGCTTTTCCAAAGTCGGATATTGGTTTTGTTTATCTCAAAGTTTATATCTTCGTTGTCCCACTCAAAAATTGTATCTGAAATAATTTCGTCATCTTCCCATTCAGTTTCGTCAGAAGTAATTGCGTCCCATGCAAAGTCCTGAATAAAAGTTTTGTCAATTTTGTCGTCCAAAAATTGGTCGCAAAGGTCAACTAAATTTTGTCTGGTTAAAGTCATTCGGGGTCTGTCTAAAATTACTGCCAACGTTCAGGGCTTGCCGCAGGGCTGGGGGATATGATTGTCCGACCATAACTGAAGTTGACAGTTTTTTTGAAGATGAAGGTAACAAGTAAAAGCCAAATAGGATTCCGTCCGATGGAACTGATGCTGAAAGCGATAAAAAGATGAAGCTAACAACGTCAAGCCAGCATTGCGGCAAACCCCTTGTTGGCAGTATGTACCACTTTTTTTAGTTTGCTCAATATTGAGTTTAATCGTCAACGCTTATTAGCTACCACGCCAATTTTTGTCAAAACTTGCCCAACCAAAAGTTGTTTATAACTCAATAAACATTAATAGTATTCCAAAAATTAGAAATAATTTTTACTCTGCTAAACTAAATAAGTTAAAAATAAGGATACTAAATTTCTTTCTCCACATCTGACAGTGCAATATCTAAAGTTCTTTCGTAGTTATTGCAACAAACTTCTGTAATATCATATTTTTTAGTGTCTGCATCTATTACTATTTTAGTTAAATGTCCGTGATGGTCTTTGTTGTCGCACCATACATCTTTAACTCTGTTTGTAAACGGTATTCTTATTAGTTTTGATAGCTGCTCACGCATTGCTTTATAAGCACCTTCCGAAAATACTTTACCTTCTGTAGATGTGTCATGCTTTACTATTAATTCAATGTTTGGATATTCCATCTTGTATAGTTTTTATTTTACTTATTATCTGTCCTAAAAAAACATGAATAGGAACGCTACGCTGGTTAGGTATTACTGCCCAACGATAGGGCTTGGCGTTGGGCTGGACATTTTTAATGTCCAGCCCCGGAACCGCAGCCCAAAAAAATTGCTTAGTTGAAGGTAACAAAAAAAAGTTGATAGATGCTTGTCCAGCCCTGAACAAAAGCCAAATTGAAAAACCGCTGCTGGAGCAGGACAACGTCCTGCCAGCCTAACGCCAAACCCCATGTAAGGTGCAGGCGGTAAACCTAAAGCTGCAACAAATAAACACCGGCTGCTTGCATTAAAGGACGAAGGCTGCTTGAAAAAACTAAAAACTATTTGCAATAAAAAGAAGTTAGTGTTCGCTGTCGCAAAAAGGAATTGCATACAAATAAACTAACCGTGTCCACCGAAAACTGCTGTGATAAAAAGCAAACACTGCAAAGCCAGGTATGGTTTTAAAAACTATTTGCAGAAAAAGCAGAAAGCCAAACTGTCAACCGAAAACTGTAACTAAAAACAAAAGCACTGCAACCTGCGGTATGAAATGAAAAGCAGCAACTGAAAAAAGCACAAGCCGGCAGTAGCCGAAAAATGCGAAGGCTTCCGAATTTTGTCCAACCCCACAGCAACAAAAAACATAAACACTACAAACTGAAAAGAAGTAACTGTAACAAAATTTAAAAGCATTTTGCAATTATAGAAAGTTACTTTGTCCAACCGGAACCACGCCGCTACAACAAGAACCGTAACAAAACCTACTTGCAAAAAAAGCAAGTGTCAAAACGAAAAGAAGCACTGAATTTATTGAGTAGAAACTTGAAACTGAATGCAGCAACTTTTGTCGGAACCGAGCTTGCACCTTACGAACGGTATTTGCGCAGCGAGGGAATAGATGCTGAGTCCGCCCGGTGCAGATGCTAGTTAAAGGAACGACATTTTATTATGACTACCAAAGTTAGCCTGTGCACTAAGAGCGTAGCAAAATGCGCAGGCGTATTAAAAAACGGTCAAGCCGATAACTGAAGAAAAATAGCGATAAAATGTTGATTGTACTTCCGTCCGCCCGAAGTTGCCGCAAATACCCTTGTTGGGCGAAGTTTTTTTACACAGAATTATTTTTAATAAATAAATTTACTCCCGACAGCATATAATTAATTTTTTCTTTGTCAGATACTGCGTCCCAGTTGCCGTGTGCTGCATGGTTTCTCAATCCAGCCCAAGCAGTTATTTCTTTATAATCTTGTTTATCGATAAGTTGTTCTTTTTTAAGGATGCTTGCATATCCATCGATCGTAGGTTTTAATTCTTCGGAAATTAAATTTTGATCAAACACCCAATTTCGTAGAAACTCTTCAAGCGAAGCACCAATCAGGAATGCAGCTGTGGCAGGGTGAAATTCTTTCTTTTCTAACAGGTCTTCTGCCTGAGATAAATAGTCATTTACGACATTAATTTGAATCTTCCTTTCATAAGATGCGTTTGCTATTAAATCATTTTCTACGGAACGTAAAAAGGATTCTAGAACACTTTTTAATTGTTCTGGTGCAAAGACTGCGGTTATTTTAATTTTTTCAGTGGCTTCATAAAATGGGTTATTTTTTCCAGAAACAGTACCAATAAAGTTTTTTATTTCCGCTTGTCTTGCAAGAAAGTCGTGAATGCTTGGAGATACAGTGATTGATTTTCCAACTTTAAGTATTTTATCTTTATCCATGTTTTAAAATTTCGCCCAACGGGCAGGGCTTGCTGCAGGGCTGGAATTCATTGCTCGTCCGCCCGGAGCCGCTGCCGATTAAAGATATAAAAGTACAGGTTAACAAACAAAAGCCCAGCAATGTTTGTCCAGCCCAGATGAAGCACAACAGCGATAAAATGACCATTGCTCCAACCTCCAGCCAGCCTTGCAGCAAACCCAATGTTACCTGCATAGCCTTTTACGAACTGCCTCAATGTTACTTTCTTTCATTCTACTGTGTCCACAAATGCGATGAGTTGGGATTAATTGACAGATAGAAAATCTACTTCTAGATTCTGCATGAATAACTCCATCTTTCCGAAAATTGTATGAGTATAAGGCATTGGATAACCATTTATGAGTTCTAGTCTAATATTTTCAATCATCACTTTGTGCTTTACACTTTTAATCCATTCTTCGTTAATAAAAATACTATTAGGGTCAGCTATTCTTAATACTTCAAATGAAATCGAATCTGTTAGTTTAAAGGACTGCCGAAGATAACTACAGTAGTCTCCATAGTCTATTTTTTTAGGTGGGAAAACATAATTTGTAAATTTTGAATAATCTTCCTTATTAAAAGGATTTGATTTTACAGAAAAGTATCTTATCCCGTCAACCTCGTTCTCATGTGTTACCCATTGGAGTAAGAATTGAGGGAAAATATATTCATGTTTAAAAGGAGCTTCTTCATTAAGTACATTTAATGAACAAACAAGTGTGAGCGGCCAGACTATCAAAAACCAAAAGGAAATATAATCGTAATCATATTTGCCTTGAATTTTATTTTCGAGATATGATTTACTATGCCATTTTATTTGAACTGGGGTTAACGATATATCAAGTATGTTTAGATTAAAATTTTCTAACTGGAAACGTGATACTTGGAATTGATTTATGGATGGTCTATTTAACTCTTCCCAGCAAGTATAAATAGAGTTTGAAAGATATAAACAAGGCAATCCAGGAATACTAAACCTTTGGGTGTTTGCAAATTCTCTGAGAGAAAGAGGCAAATGAAACATTTGTGCTTTTGAATAGGGCTTGTTATTTCCAATTCTAGCTCTGTAGAAAGGCTTATGTAAACCAATAATATTTGCAACCTTCCCTTTATTTTTTGGAAATAAAAAAGGCTTTAAAATGTCCATTGCTTTTTTAAAGTCAGAATATGCTGCTTCTAGATAACCTGTTTGGTAATGAACAAGTGATGAAATCAATAAGTTGCCAAACGTATTAATATTATTTTTTTGTGCTTTTAATTCTCTTGATAAGCCTTCGTCAGAGATTTGGTATAGCAATTTTTTATATTTTTCAAAGGCCGTTTGCAGATATTTCAATATGCCTTCTTTGCCAACTGACTTTGGTAACGAGAAAATTTCATCTTCAAGGCATTCGATAATCGTCATAAATTTATAAAAGTATGTTGCTGGTTGTTATTTTTCAAAAAGTGGTTGTCCTAGGCTTGCAGGTAACGAACGGTATTTGCGCAGCGAGGGAATAGATGCTGAGTCCGCCCGGAGCTGATGCTAGTTAAAGGAACGACATTTTATTATGACTACCAAAGTTA
>JAYSTT010000072.1:0-4331 GCA_043719495.1 Ferruginibacter sp.
CCACACTCTTTTAAAAGTTTAATGGAATCCTCGTACAATCTTCCCGATTTTTGAATTGCGATTTTTAACATGTTCTGCTTTCTTTAACTATTGATGTAAAACAAAAAGGGCTCACTTTTCAGTAAGCCCTTGATTAAAATTATGTGTAGTTACATACAAATCAGCACGCTCACCCTTTGAGTAATGTATGATGATGGTGTATGTGAACGATTTGTTTCATTGCTGGCACAAAGTAAAGACGGAATGTTTATATCTCCAAATATAATTTTAAAAAAGGCCTCTATGCAAAAGCAATAGGAATACCGGAAAAGTAAATGCTGTAACCCAAATCAGAGTAAAAAAAATCTTACTGGCAATGGTTAGATCATCATGATATGCAGGTACCAGTACATTTTCAATATATTTTATAATCTGTTGTTCGTTTTCTGCCAGTTCATGGGTCGAATATTTTTTGTTTAGCACTTTACTTTCATTGATTATTATATTCCGGATTTGCCAGTATTCAGCATCAGTAAGATCGTCATAAGAGCAGGCATAATCAATTCCCTCTTCATCCAGTTTTCTACGTACTTTATTGGTAAAATAAATGTTGTTAATTCGAAGTAAAACCAACACTGCAATTAATAAAAAAGGCCAGGCATAATTTAAAGTAAAAAAAAAATAAATGAGGGAACAAAACGAAATACCAAGAAAAATCATTTGAATGATACGACTGCCATTAAAGAACAGTATTTGAAAAAACTGCCCCCCATCCAAAGGAAAAATTGGCAGGAGGTTAAACACGTTCAGCAATAAAAAAAGTATGGCAGGTTGACGAAATATATCTACTGGATTATTTTGGAATAAATACAAAAACACACAGCCGAAAACAATACCAGGCAAAGGGCCAGCCAATAAAACAATCAGTTTATTTCTTCTGGATAAATTAGTTGCGGTACCTGAAACATAAGCACCCACAAAAGGAACAAAAGTCATGTTAACTCCTTTATATCCAAAATACTTCATGGCAATAAAATGCCCGGCTTCATGAATAAAAATTACTGTAACCAGTAATATCACTGCAAACCAATTTTTAAATATCCAGTAATCCAAAGCAATGAATAAAACCAGGCTAAACAAAGTTCTTATTAAAGAAGTCTTCTTTACTTCGGTTTCCTGCGGTTTAATTACTGGCTCAGGTAAATCTTGTTCTTCGTTCATGTATAAAAAATTGCACTATCTATTTAATGTAATTCCCAACCCCGGCTTATCGTTATAAATAATTTTTCCAAAATCAAAACTCACTCCTTCAGCAATATCTTCCTTTAATAAAAGCGGGCCATCCATATCTACTTTATCTAAAAGTGGCGCCAGTTGTGCAATAGCGGCCGTACCTACACTGCTTTCGTTCATGCAGCCCAGCATCACTTCCATATTTAATTCCCTTGCCCTGGTTATCATGCGCCTTGCAGGTGTAATACCGCTGCACTTGGTTAACTTAATATTGATGCCATGAAAATGTTGATGGCATTTGTTTACATCCGCTTCAAAAACACAGGCCTCATCTGCATATAAAGGCAATACCGATTGTTCAAATAAAATCTTCATGCCTTTCCAGTTATCTTTTGCCAAAGGTTGCTCCACCATTTCTACCCCTAACGATTTTAATAAAGGTATTTTTTGTATTGCCTGCTCCAATGACCATCCAGCATTGGCATCCACTCTGAAAATAGCATCAGTATGCTGCCTTAAAGCAGCCACCATTTCAATATCATTCTCCACGCCTACTTTTATTTTGTAAATGGGCCATGGTTTTTCCTTCATTTTGGCTACCATATTTTCAATAGTATCAATGCCAATAGTAAAATCAGTTAAGGGGCTTTTGGTAATATCCAATTGCCACAACTCATGCAATGGTTTGCGTTTTAATTGGCCATATAAATCCCAACCGGCCATATCCAAAGCACAAACTAAAAATGTATTGGCAGGAAAAAGATGATGCAGGTAATGCCAATATCTTTCCGGGTCGTTGAAGGCATATTTTTCTACAAATATCTTTTTACGTTCCAGGTCTTCCACCATTTTTTCTATGGGAATATTATAATAACTGATAGCTGGCGCTTCTCCATAGCCTTTGTAGCCCATAAACTCCAAGGCAACAATAAAAGTGGGCTGGTGCGTTTTTGTTCCTTTAGAAATAGTGAAGGGATGTTTAAACGGCAGATTGTAGATTTTGTAAGTTAGCTTCATTTTGTTGTAGCATCTAATTCCGTTAAAGTTATTTAATGCGTAGTGAAGTTAGAATAAAAACCCTTTACTGAAAGAAGCAGGGTTATCATTAAGCTTACAGGTATTTTATAAAATATACATCATCCCTTAATGCCGGCCTCAGCATTACTGCAATAATCGGGCGAACCTATATCCAGGTATAATTGCTACGTAATGATAGGAATCATAGTGTAAACAATTAATCTTTATGTGCTGGCAAGCAAATAACAGCTTGTATAAATCATTAACCCTCTTTAAGTTTTTGGTTAGTTAAAAAATTGAGTGGTAGCCCAATAGCATTGCTTTACTGTTTTTATCCTCATATTCTCCAGAACTTCATCCTGCAGAAAAAATGTGGCAACACTTTAAAGACAGGGTAAGCATGATTGCTTACAACAATATAGAAATGCTGCAAAATCAAATCTCTCCAATCATTCAAAAACTAACAATAGAAAACGTAAAATTAATTTGTGGTAGCCAATTTTATAAAAAAAAATAGGGGGATTTTTTCAATGTCTAATTAGTATTACTATACAGTTTATAATAGAGATATAAAAATTCCGGCTGTATGCCAGGATTTTTTATAGTTCTTTTTAAAAAATTATTACAGCACCAAAATACCTTTTGCCTGTAATATAATTTCTTTTTTTGGTACCGTTATTGCCGCAATTTCTTCTTTAGTTTTACCAGCATCTTCGGCATAATGGCGCAGCATTTCTACTGTAGTTTCTTTAAATTCTGCAATGCCATCTGCTACAATCGTTTTACCATTTAATGCCAGCGGAACTGTAAAACTGTGGTCTTTCATCTTTATCAGCATTGGGCCGCTTGCTGTTTCCATTCGTATCCAGCAGCCTTCTGCTTTGCACACTTCCACCACTTTGCCTTTTACTTTTATTGCTGCAGTTGTTTTATCTGCCATTACATTGGTCAATTCATTTGCAGCAACAGCGCCTTCAATAGTTGTTTTGGCGCCAAAGTTCATTCCCTTTTTAGCAGGGCCTTTGGGTGGTTGTGCCATTAAAGCAAAAACCATCAATAACACCGGAATTAAAAAGATTATTTTTTTCATTACTCAAAATTTATTTGATTAAAAAAGCCACAAACAGTGGCTTAAATTTTTTATGCTAATTTTTCTACCTGCATGTAGCTTAATTCTACCGGTGTGGCCCGGCCAAATATTTTTACCTGAACTTTTATTTTTTTCTTTTCGTCATTAACTTCCTCAATCACCCCATTAAAATCATTGAAAGGCCCGTCAATAATCTTTACCGTTTCGCCAATGATAAACGGTTCACTCATGGTAACACCTCCCACCTCACTTAATTCATCTACCTTACCCAGCATTTTATTAACTTCTGCCTTACGCAGTGAAATAATATTGCCTTTACTTCCTTTACCATCAGTTAAAAAGTGCATTACATTGCTTACATTGCTCATGCTTTGAATCATATCATCATGCAACTTGTCTGCCACTTCTATCATAATATAACCCGGGTAAAAATTCCTTTCTCTCATTACCTTTTTACCGTTGGCAACCTTGTATACTTTTTCTACCGGTAAAAATATTTGCTTAACCACGTTACTCCATCCATTACGGATAATGTCTTTATCAAGGTATTCTTTTACTTTACGTTCTTTACCGCTAACTACCCGAAGTACATACCATTTGCTTTCTTTTTCTACCTTCTCTGCTTTTTCTACAATTGCTGTTGTTTCTTCCATAATTATTTAAATAAAGAATAAATAAATTTCAATGTATTACTGGCAGCAAAATCCATAACACCTACCATAAAGGTAATTACTAATGTGGCACCCAAAACTATCATTGTAGATTGCTGTAACTGATTCCAGGATGGCCAGGTTACTTTTTGTACTAACTCCTTATAGGAATCTCTGATATAGGCTGTTAATTTATTCATTCTGTTTGATTAATTGGTTAATTAGCTAACTCGTTAAAAGAAATACTCTTTTTAAACGAATTAACCATTTATTTAGCACGGGCACTAGGATTCGAACCCAGATCAAGGGTGTTGGAGACCCGTATGCTAGCCGTTGCACCATGCCCGCAAAAAAGAGCAGCC
>JAYSTT010000711.1:0-1984 GCA_043719495.1 Ferruginibacter sp.
CAGGAAAAAAGAGTATTGATCGTTTTTTGCAGCACGGCTTTTTTGTGGATCACTAAAGATCTCATTAATACATCGCAAAAAACAATTCAATTGGATGACAGCATTATAGCATTAATAGGCGCCATCAGTTTATTTATTGTACCCAGCGGAAGAAATAAGGAAGATCCTGATGAACGACTGCTGGAATGGGGCGATACCAAAAAAATGGCCTGGGGAATTTTATTGTTATTTGGTGGCGGTATTGCCATGGCCAAGTCGCTTGAAGATGCTAAACTGATGCAGGACCTTGGACAGTATATAGCTGGTTTTGCCAGCAGTAATATACTGGTACTGATATTTATGGTAACCTTAATTTCTGTCTTTTTAAGCGAGGTAATGAGCAATATTGCACAGGTAATCGTAATGGCCCCGGTTATTACAGCGGTGGCGGTAGCCATGCATATTAATCCGCTACTGCTGGGCATACCCATGACGCTGGGCGCCAGTTGTGCCAGTATGTTGCCAATGGGCACGCCACCCAATGCCATTGTATTTGCAAGCGGCCATATTAAATTAAACCAAATGATAAAAACCGGCTTTGTATTAAATATTATTTGTGTAATACTGATTACATTATTTTGCTGGCTCCTGCTACCGTTGATAGTACCCAATTTTTAATTAATCGTTATAAAAACAGATGGGGTAAGTAACTGCCGCTAATGTGTAACTTTCTTTGTAATTTCAAAGACCTCAACAATATTAATTATGAAATATTCTTCATTCACAAAACTGCTGATTGCAATTTTTATTTTACAATCTTTAAATTCCTTTGCTCAACCTTTGGATACAAAATATTATAACGCCATGCAGTGGCGCTGTATTGGCCCACACCGGGGTGGAAGAACTGTTGGAGCAGTTGGTGTAGCTTCTCAACCCAATGTATTTTACATTGGTGTAAATAATGGCGGTGTTTGGAAGACAACAGATTTTGGAAGAACCTGGAAACCCATTTTTGATGACCAGCCCACCGGGAGTATTGGTGATGTAGTAGTATCTCCATCAAACCCCAATGTGATTTATGTAGGCAGTGGAGAAGGTTTACAGCGGCCAGACCTAAGCGTTGGTGATGGTGTTTACAAATCAATGGATGGAGGCAAGACATGGATAAATACCGGATTAAAAAACACACAACAGATCGGCGGCCTCGCAATAGACACTAAAAATGAAAACCGTGTTTTTGCGGCAGCACTCGGTCATCCTTATGGCCCCAACGAAGAACGAGGGGTATACAGAACAATTGATGGAGGAAAAACATGGGAACGTGTTTTATACAAAGATGAAAACACTGGTGCCATTCAGGTTAGTATCGACCCAAATAACAGTAATATTATTTATGCCGATTTGTGGGCGGGCAGACAGGGCCCTTGGGAAAACGGCGCCTGGAACGGAAAAGAAAGTGGTTTATTTAAATCAACAGATGGAGGGACAACCTGGAAAAAATTAACCATCGGTTTGCCTACACCAGAACAGGGTTTGGGAAGAATTGGTTTTTGCATTGCACCATCAAACAGCAATCGTTTATATGCAACCGTTGATGCCGGAAAATATGGCGGCATTTACCGCAGTGATGATGCCGGTGAAACCTGGTCAAACATAAATGCCGATGAACGTTTTTGGGGAAGAGGTGGCGATTTTGCAGAAATAAAAGCAGACCCTAAAAATGCAGATATTGTTTACAGTGCTAATGTAGTTACCTGGAAAAGTATGGATGGCGGAAAAACATGGTCAGCTTTTCGTGGTGCGCCGGGCGGCGATGATTATCACCGTATCTGGATCAATCCGGATAACAGCAATATTATGTTAATTGCAAGCGACCAGGGTGCAGTGATAACTGTTAATGGTGGAGAAACTTTTTCCAGTTGGTACAACCAGCCTACAGCACAGTTTTACCATGTAAGTGCCGATAATGATTTTCCTTACAATGTGTACAGCGGCCAGCAGGAAA
>JAYSTT010000712.1:0-4799 GCA_043719495.1 Ferruginibacter sp.
CTATTTTTTATTTTTTTAAGCGGTGAGGTTTTTTGTCAGTTTCCGGCTAAACCATTTATAAAACTGGTTGAACCGGTTAAAGAAAAGAATAGTGTAAAAGTATCCCGTAATTTTTTAGTGGGCAGTACCTGTAAAAGCTGTAATCTAACCGTAAATGGCACAGCTGTTAAAGTTTATCCAACAGGGGCATTTGCCTGTGAATTAAATTTAAGGGCTGGTGATACATCATTTAATATAATAGCATTTGCCGGCCCGGGACAGTCTGTTATAAAAAAGATTTTATATAGCTATACTTTACCTGCTGCACCCGATACTGTAAAAATTTTAGACATGGTGAGTATAGAAACATTTCCTGAAGGAAATCTGTTGGTACAAGCGGGAGATAAAATAAAATTCAGAGTAAAAGCATTAACTGGTTGTACTGTTATTGCCGGAAAAAATATTCCACTGTATGAAATGCCGGTTGACATGCCCGGTATTTACCAGGGGGAATATGTAGTAAAAGAATCCGATAGTTTTTTAGTGACTAAAATTCCTGTTACCATTACAGACAGCACTGGAAAAAATATAACCAAAGAAACAAAAAATACTATTTCCATGTTCTCTCCATACAGCCCAACCATTGCCGTTACCAAAGGAAGATTGGCGCATTTGCTATTTGGTTTGGGAGAAGACAGGTTGGGCGGCGCAAAAATTGGCTATTTAGATTCGATGGTATTGCTGAATGTAGTGAGCAAAGTGAACAGAAAATATAAAGTGCAGTTATCAAAATACCGAACTGCTTATATAGATGATGATCAGCTGCAATTTTTGCCAAAGGGGAATTTTACACCAGAATCACTAACCGCCAATTTCCGGGCATATGGCGATTCGTTGTATGATTATGTAGGTATTGGTTTATCTGCAAGACTGCCTTATGAAAGTATGCAGTTAATTAATCCATCAAAAATTGCAGTAGATATTTTTGGTGCCACTACAAATACCAACTGGATAACACAACTGGAAAATTTAAAGGAAATTAAAAACCTGTATTACGAACAAACGGCTGACGATGTATTAAGAATAACAATTGAACTAAAACACCAGCAGCACTGGGGCCATCAAATATATTATCGGGGAAATATGCTACTGATAAAAGTAAAGCGACAGCCGGAAAATTTATCATTGGATAAATTAACCATTGCGGTTGATGCAGGCCACGGTGGTAGTAATACCGGTGCAGGAGGTCCAACGGGTTCATCAGAAAAAGCCTTAACATTAGCAGTATCGTTAAAACTGCAGCGGGCATTAGAACAGCAGGGAGCAAAAGTTATTATGACAAGAACTAAAGAAAAATTTGTTGATAACAAAGACCGCATTTTATTTTACAGGGATAGTACACCCGATTTGTTAATCAGCATTCACCTGAATTCTGCTGCAGACCCGATAAGGGTTACCGGCACCAGTACCTATTATCGCTATATTGGGTTTAGAAATTTAAGTCATGATATTTACAAGCGCATACTGGAATTAGGATTAAAAGAATATGGCAACACTGGCAGTTTTAATTTTATGCTCAACAGCCCGATTGAATATCCCAATGCATTGGTGGAAACTGTTTTCCTCAGTAATCCCGAAGATGAAATGAAAATACTGGATGAAAACTTTCAGCAGCAGATTGCTGATAAAATTCTTTTGGGGATTAAAGATTTTTTAGAAAGTTGTAAAGCAGATAAATTATGATAGTGTAAACAATATACCAAAGCATTAACTTTTAAGAAACTACTGTTAATTTATATTGTAAATGGCATTATCTGTTTGAGATTATTTCTTTTTCTCTAATAATAATTTTGTGTTGGTAAAATCAGCTGCAGCATCCATTACCATTAATAGCTTAGCCCAGCTGGATGCAGGTTCAAAACTATTATTATAAATACGGGTAATAGTAACAGCCAAGGTGTTGCCGTCTAATTTTGCAGTGGAAATAAAAGCCGCAATATCATTTTCCACTTTTTTATTTAATTCTTCTACACCTTTTACAGTATATCCTTCAGGCAAAGAAACAGCAAATGTATAGGTAAGCGTTCGGGCACAGGGCATATATATATCCAATGTACGGGCACGTTCTTTTTCTTCCACTTTTTTGTAACTGCCCATTAACCGGCCTACTTCAAAAATAAAATTGTTGCCGGCTTTTTTTACAAAATTTTCCATTGTAAATTTTTCGGTAAAATCAAAAGACGGTGCATGAATTGAAAACCCGGTATTATTGATTTTGTAGCTTACAAAATCCTTTGGCTCCTGGTCATACTGTCCTTTAACATTAGATATGAAATAGTCTTTTTGATTAAGCCTTTCATTATCTAATGCAGCCTGAATTTCTACTGCCAGCTCCTTTCCCTTTTTATCAGAAGCAGCTGTATAGTCTGCTGTCTTTTTCTTTTTAAAAAGAGTAGCTAAGCTTGCTTCAGCGTCTTCGGCCAGTATTAATTTTTTCTGGTCATCTTCTTTCATTATACCGGCCCCCTTAACATTTCTCTCAATAGTAACTAGCTGAATATTTTCTTTACTAAAATTTACAATTAGGCTTTCCGTCAAAGTATTTTCGCTGCTTTTTGTAAGCGGCAGTTTAACGGGAGCTTCTGCATCGGTATAACGAGGTTTTTTATCTTTACCCTCACGGGTAAGTATTAACCCTTCTTCGCCCTGGTATTTTGCCGGTATCTGTCCCGGGTTCACGAAAAAATCTGTAAAACATACCCAGTTAAGTTTACCTCCGCTATTTATTTTAACAACAGTTTCAAAATCCCATAAACTAAAAACTTCTTTCAGGCGGCCTGCAAAACGGCTGCGTACTATTACAATGTCATTGTCAATATCGTACTTTCTTAAATTTTCAGAAAAAGAAACTGCTAAATTTAACCAGTTAAGGCTTGCATAGTTACGTTTTGTACTTACTTCCATATTTCTGAAAGTGCCATACTGATCCCAGTGATAATAATTAAGTAAACTATTAACAATACTGTCAGGTGGCAAATCCTTCATATTTTTCTTTCCGCCAAAATATTCTTCCATTTTTTTTTGCGGTGAAAAATCTATTACCCTGCCACGAATTTGATTTATAAACCTTTCTTTTAAGTTTTTTTTATAAATATCAGTAAAAGGCCCACGCTTTACTTCGCCTTTACCTGCAATAATATCAGCTCCTGGAAAGCCATAACGGATAACATGGTAAGGGATTTGTCTTATTGGACTGGTCCATATGCTTGCGCTTACTGAGGGGAGATTTTTTTCTGTAAACTCTAATACAATATCGTCATCACTGTTAGTTGTTTGGTTTATAGGTTTTGCGCCGTTCATACTCATAACATCGACTCCGCACTTTTTATCTAAAATATACTTCACAGTGTAGTGTAAAATGGGGTATTCTCCTGCCAGGTAAAAAATATCGGGACCTCTTATTTCGGGTGTAAATTCAACTAATTCTTCAATACGGATGTAGTAATCCAGTATATCCCCGGTTTGTAAATCAGGGATGGCTAACTTACCCTCTTTATTTTTATCGGTATTTTTTGTAAGTACCTCTTCATCATCAGGATTTATATTTATTACTTTACCTGATGGTTTAAACACCTTAACGCCGATAAATGTTTTTGATATATCTTTTATTTTTAGAGCCCCGCTTTTAATAGAATTATCTATCTTCTTCTTATAGTTAAGTGTGGAAAAATCTTCCAGGGCAGCTTTATCTTTTATCAATACCTTTTCCCTTATGGTGGTAAAATATTTGTATTGCTTTACAGTTCCACCAAAAATAGTAACCATTTTAAATTTTCGTTTGGTAGAGTTGGTTACCTCAAATGTATGGGCAATGATAACAGCACTTGCATTCTTGTATTTATCAGGAATTTCAGTTACTTCAAACGCTTTATCTCCGCTACCCCATACTTCCTCTTGTATTTCTACAGCTCTTTCTTTATAGTTTTTTTCATCTTTTGACTGTGCAAATACAAAAATGATAACAAATAAAAAACAGGCAGTTGTAAAGAAACATTTTGTCATAATTAATTAACAGTATTTTTTTAAAAATACAATAAAATATCTGGTCTGTAATAGTTAAAGAAAGTTTTTAAAAAGTGGGTTGCTTAAAAGACTTTCTAAAAAATTACAAGAAGTAAAAACTCTTTGTGCCCTTTGTGCAAATTTCCTTTGTGCCCTTTATGATAAAACTTAACCACAAAGAACACAAAGTTTATCACAAAGGGCACAAAGCAATTTTATTTTTTCATTATCGCCTCATAACCTGCAACAGTTTCATTTACAGCTTTTATCATCTGTGTAGTTGGTGGCCAGTCTCCATCCTGCAATACATTTTGTAAACCAGTAAAACTGTTTAAATATTTACGTGCTGCTGCAAGCTTGTCTTTATCAGTTAAAGTATTCACATCAGTCATACATTTTTTGATGTAGTTATAACAGATCAAACTCAGATCGTGCTGAAGCGTTAAATCTTTTACGCTTGTTTTTACACGGGGGTCCATCTTTACAGTAAATGATTGCTCCTGTTTTTTACCATCAACAGTTAATCTGGCAGTATAAACACCGGGCATTACCCAGGGCGATGTAGGATCGGGAACCGTATTCATATACGTTGCAGAAATTGGAAGAGAAGGCGGAACATTCAATGGCTGATAATGCATATCCCAAGTAAAACGATGTGAGCCTGCATTGGCTGAAAGTATTTGCTGTGGCCTTATCCAATAGGATGGCACATTATTATCCGGTATGGAATACATGGTATCGGTTGATGCGTATTTGTG
>JAYSTT010000713.1:0-11470 GCA_043719495.1 Ferruginibacter sp.
GATAATGCTACTATTTCCAGTTCTATTTTTTTCATATTGTCCTTATCCTTAATGGGAGATTGATTATGGATTATTTATAAAAGCAAATATAAAAAATAAAGCCTTCCAAAATCATGGAAGGCTTTGAATATAAAAGTTATCAAAATCTATGCTCCTTTTAGTTTCCTTACTGCATCAATAATCTTTGGCATTACTTCAAAAGCATCACCCACAATACCATAATCAGCCGCTTTAAAGAAAGGGGCTTCCGGATCTTTATTTATTACCACAATTACTTTACTACGGTTTACACCGGCCAAATGCTGTATGGCCCCGCTAATACCAATGGCAAAATATAAATTGGGAGCAATGGCCAAACCTGTTTGCCCCACATGCTCATGATGCGGCCGCCAGTCAGCATCTGCTACAGCACGGCTGCAGGCAGTGGCAGCACCAATAAGTTTTGCCAGATCAGTAACCAAACCCCAGTTTTCTGGGCCTTTTAAACCACGTCCACCACTTATTACTAATTCTGCTTCGCTTAAAGGAATTTCACCTACAATTTTATTTACGGCGGTAACAGTAACTTTTGCTTTATCAACAGTAGCAGCAAATTCAGCTACTTCTGCAGCAGCATTAACAGTTACAATATTATAAGAATTTGGATTAAGTGCAATGATTTTTATCGGTGTATTCACTGCAATATTTGCAAATGCTTTTCCACTGAAAACGTTTTTCTTAATCACAAATCCATTAGTTGTATCAGGCAAGGCTATAGCACCACTAACTAATCCTGCTTTTAGCTTTGCACTTAATCGGGGAGCAATGGATTTACCACTAAGGTTATTGGAGAAAACTACAACGGTAGCGTTAGTTGCTGTAATAGCCTGCGCAATTACTTTAGTAAAAACCTGTGCATCTAAATGATTAAGAGTATCATTTTTAACGGTATGCACTTTTTTTAACCCATATTTTCCTAATGCAGCCAAATCATCAGCAACATTACCCAATACAATGCCTTCGGCATCAACGCCTAATTGCTCAGCAACCTTTGCAGCATAGTTTGCTGCTTCCAGGGAAGATTTTTTAATATGGCCTTCTGATTGATCGAGAAAAACTAATACCATAATAATGGATAATTTAATAATGGATAATTAATAATTTATTTAACTTTCAACTTACTGGTTTTTATGCTGGCAATAAGTATTTTTAATAATTCTTCGCAATCTTTGTTTAATGAATCGAACATTTTCTTTGTAATAAAGTCAGTTGCAAAAAGTAAATCCAACCAATGTTTCGACTCATTAGCCTCTTTTAATCCAATACTTAATTTATGTACAAAGTCTTTTATGCTTTCTGCATGTTCAGCCTCTCTTACAATTGCACCAATTGATGTGCCGCTTCTTATTAACTGTTGTGATAAAATGTATTCTCCGTGTTGTTTCTTTAAAAATTTGTACAGGTTAACTATTCTTACAGCAAACAGAAAACTTTTGTCTTTTAAAATATTTTCTTTCATAATTAATGGTTGAAAAATGAATAATAATTTGAATTTACAATATTATCCATTATCAATTAACCCATTATCCATTAAAACACCTTCGCCTCCTCATGCAATAACCTCACTAACTCTTCCGGCGTATCTGGTGATACCAATTTAACTCCAGCTTTTGCAGGGGGCAAATCAAAAGATACAATGGAAGTTAAGGCATCAACTGCTACAGGCTCCTGTACTTTTAATGGTTTACTCCTTGCGCCCATAATACCTTTCATATTAGGAATACGTTGCGCTGCCATTCCTTTCTGGCAACTAACAGTAACGGGAAGCCCAACTTTATTCGTTTCTTCGCCCCCTTCAATTTCACGGTTAATTACTGCAGCGCCATCAACCATATCAAATTTAGTGGCAAGCGACACATAAGGAATATCCAAAAGCTCAGCAATCATTCCTCCAATTGAAGAACCGTTATAGTCAATAGTTTCCTTACCTGTAAAAATTATATCGTAGGCACCTGCCTTTGCCACTTCGGCAATTTGCGATGCGATATAAAAACTATCATGACTGTCGGCATTAACCCTGATGGCTTCATCACCACCCAATGCCAATGCTTTACGAATGATGGGTTCGGTATCGGCACTGCCAACTGTTATTAAATGAATAACTGTGGAGGCATCGGCTTCTTTCAGTTCGATAGCCCTTACCAATGCATACCATTCATCGTATGGATTGATAATCCATTGCACGCCATCGGCAGCAAATTTCGTATTGTTATCTGTGAAGGCTATTTTTGCCGTTGTATCGGGCGTTTTTGAAATGCAAACTAATATTTTCATAATTGGTTGTTTATGCAACTAAAAGCAAAGATAAGAGATGAACCTTAAAAAGTAAAAATAAAAAATAAAAAGTGAGCCGGATAGAAAAATTACTGGAATACATGAAAACATCTGATAAGGATAGTTTTCTGCAACATGCACTGGCACTGGAATACATTAAGGTAGATAATGATGAAGAGGCCCGTAAATTGTTTAACGAAATATTGTTGAGGGAGCCTACTTACATCGGTTCTTATTATCATTTAGGTAAATTGTTAGAGCGGGCAGGGGAGTTTGAAAAAGCAATTAAAGTTTATGAACGTGGCATGTGGGAGGCCAAAAGAGTGGGGGATAATCATTCTTATAACGAGTTGATGGGGGCGAAGGAGGATGTGGAAAGCCCCTCCTGAACTACGTTCGTTCCTTTGCAGGAACCCCGGAGGGGAGGGATATGGAGAAGATTGAAGCGGAGATTATGTTTTTGTTTTTTTTTGCCCAGCATAAAAACTTTGTTCAACTTCATTGGCAGAGTTTATCCCGAAAGCATTCGGGACACTCTTGTATTTTTTAAGCTTTATTGAGCCTAACAGAATTTTATATGACCAAATTTTATTTTTTGCAGGAAGCAATTGTAGCAGGCCCAATAATGTTATTCTTGTTTTTACTTTTAAGTGCAGCTATAATTACAGCACTTGTTATTATTGCTGTAACACTTAAAAAAATTAAGAGCGCATCTCTTAAATACAAAGAAGACGGTATTAAAAAAGACGGCACATTTATAATAGTTAATTTTACAATTGCCGCAATTCTATTATTAGGGGTAATAACGGTTTTATACAAAATTTCCAATATAACTTTTGACTAAATAAAATGGGGTTATTCAACAACTTTACAGAATACATAAAAAAACAAAATCTTTTTCAGCCAAAAGATAAACTACTACTTGCAGTTAGCGGCGGAGTGGATAGTGTGGTGTTATGTGAACTTTGCAAACAGGCTGGTTACGATTTTGTAATTGCACATTGCAATTTTCAATTAAGAGGGGAGGAGAGTGAACGGGATGAAAAATTTGTTGAACAATTAGCAAAAAAATACGAAGTGCCTTTTTATTCAATAAGTTTTGAAACCACCACAATTGCTGCAAAAGAAAAAAAATCGATAGAAGAAACTGCAAGGGATTTACGCTACGCCTGGTTTAATAAATTAATTGGCAACCAACAACAATTAACCAACGATAATTCCTCAGGCCCCAATTGCCAATTGCCTGTTGCTAATTATATTTTAACGGCACACCATGCCAATGATAATATTGAAACAGTATTAATGAACTTTTTTAGGGGAACAGGTATTAAAGGGCTGCATGGCATTTTACCTAAACAAAATAAAATTATAAGGCCTTTGCTTTTTGCAAATAAAAAAGAATTGAAAGAATTTGCAAACGAAAATAAACTAGGGTTTGTAATAGATTATACCAATGCACAAAATGATTTTACACGTAACTATTTTCGTAATGAATTAATTCCGGCTGTTAAAAAGGTTTTTCCAGAGGTTGAAGAAAATATTTTAAAAAATATAGCAAAGTTTGTAGATGCAGAACAATTGTACAACCAGGCTATTGATTTGCATAAAAATAAATTACTGCAGATAAAAGGCAATGAAATCCACATCCCTGTATTGAAATTGCAAATGGCAAATCCATTATCGACTATTGTTTATGAGATTATTAAGGAATATAATTTTACTGCTCATCAAACTGAAGAAATCATTGGTTTATTGCAAAGTGAATCGGGTAAATATGTACAATCATCTACACACCGGATAATTAAAAACCGTAAATGGCTTATCATTTCCCCAAATAAAACAATTGAAGCAGGTAATATTTTAATTGAGGAAAATGATAAAAAAATTGCTTTTGCCGCAGGAGAACTGCAAATTGAAAAACATTCAACATTCGATATTAGCCTTTCGCCATCAACTGCCCAGCTTGATGCCAGCGTTATAAAATTCCCTCTCTTGCTCCGAAAACACAATCAAGGTGATTACTTTTATCCGCTGGGTATGCAAAAGAAAAAAAAACTCAGCCGTTTTTTTATTGATCAAAAATTATCGCTTACACAAAAAGAAAATATTTGGGTGATAGAAAGCGATAAAAAAATATTGTGGGTGATGGGTATGCGTATTGATGACCGGTTTAAAATTACTGATAAAACAAAAGAAATATTACAGATAGAATTTAAAACGTTGGGTGAGTAAGTTTTTCAATAAATCCTTTAAATAATTCAGGCTTTAAAATTGCTGTAAATACAAAACCATAAACGCTACCCCATAAATGTGCATTGTGACCAATATTATCTCCACCACGCTTACTCATATAAGCGCAATACCATAAATACAAAACGGCAAATACAATATTAGGAAGAGCTATAATGCCAAATAAAGCAACTCCTTTTGACCAGGGATCAAAAATAAGTGTAGAAAACAATACTGCTGATACAGCACCGGAAGCCCCCAATGCTGCATAACCAGGATTATTACGGTTTTTAATAAAATCGAAAATGGAAGAAGCAATTAATGCAGTAATATAAAATATGATGTACTCTGTGTGGCTAAACAATGCAATTTCTGCAAATCTTCCAAAGGAGTATAACGTAAACATGTTAAATAACAGGTGGATGTAATCTGCATGTATAAAACCATGGCTTAAAAACCGGTAATATTGTGATGAAGACCCCATAGCATAAGGATAAAACAATGCCTTATTTTTAAGGTCATTATTATTAAAGGCTATAAAGGAAACGCCAACAGTTACTGCAATAATTGCAAACGTAACGGGGAATAAAGAAAGTTCATTCATAAATACAAATTAAATAATTTAAGTGTGATGATATTTTTCATTCTTAATAATGGTGCATGCCCTGTAAACCTGTTCTGCTAAGATAAGCCTTACCAATTGATGTGGAAAAACGAGTAGTGATAAACTCCATTTATAATTTGCTCTTTTCATCACTTCATCACTTACACCAAAAGCACCTCCAATTAAAAACACCATCTTTTTTGTGCTTTCATTTCCTCTTTGTTCTATAAATTTTGCCAATTCTTCACTTTTCATTTGTTTTCCCTTCTCATCTAATAAAATAAGGTAATCATCTTTTTGAAGGAAATTTAAAATGGTTTCCCCTTCTTTTTTCTTTAAATCCATTTCGCTAAGCATGGCAGTATTTTTTGGAGAAGGAATGATATACCATTCTGCAACATAATAATGAGAGATGCGTTTGGTAAACATTTCCACAGCTTCCTTTACATAAGGTTCATGTGCCTTGCCAACAGACCAAAAATGCAATTTCATAGGATAAAAATAGGAAAGACCTGGCTAAAGCTGTGATTTAATTTACTGCCCATTCAAATTTACTTTTATCTTTTTTAAAAAAACTTGAAATATATTTACTACCGAAAATAACCTTGAACCGGTATATATATTGGTTATTTATTAGTATTTTAATTTTTAATTAAATAAACCAAGATTATGCAAATAATTAAAACTGCTTTATGTTCTTATGGTATGAGTGGGACTCTTTTTCATGCCCCATTTATTCATTTGCATAAAGGCTTTGAGCTATATGGCGTTTGGGAAAGAACTAAAAAAATAGCAGCACAAAAATATCCTGCAATAAAATCTTTTGATACTTACGAAGAGTTATTAAATGACCGGGCTATTGAATTAGTAATTGTAAATACACCTAACTATACCCATTTTAATTTTGCAAAAAAAGCATTACTCGCCGGAAAAAATGTAATTGTAGAAAAACCATTTTGTATAACTGTAAAGGAGTGTGATGAATTAATTGCATTGGCAAAGGAAAAAAACAAACTATTGTCAGTATACCAAAACCGCCGCTATGACAGTGATTTTAAAATTATCAGGAAAGTAGTAAATGAAAATTTGTTAGGCGATATTGTTGAGGCCGAATTTCATTTCGACAGGTATAAAGAAGATGTTGGGCCAAAAGAGCATAAAGAAACACCTGGCCCCGGTACTGGTTTAGTATATGATTTGGGTTCACATTTAATTGATCAGGCCTTGTGTTTATTTGGAAAGCCCCAGTCCATTTTTGCCGATATTACTATTGCAAGAAAAGTTTCGATGGTTGACGATTATATGGAATTACTTTTATTTTACCCTTTTCTTAGAGTAAGAGTTAAAGGCAGCTATGTTGTAAGAGAACCGTTACCATCTTATGTTTTGCATGGCACAAAGGGCTCTTTTATAAAACCAAGAACAGATGTGCAGGAAATGGCTTTACAAAGTGGTTTAGCTCCTGATACCAAAGATTGGGGTAAAGAACCAGAAAATGAAAAGGGTTTTTTACATACAGAGAAAGAGGGGGAAATTATCCGTGAATTTATTCCTGCTGAAGAAAATGGCAATTACATGGAGTATTATAATGGAATTTATGAGTCATTAATTTCAGGCACTGATTTACCTGTTAGTGCTGAAGATGGCAGGAGGGTGATTGAAATTATTGAGAAAGCATACCAAAGTTGTAAAGAGAAAAAAATTATTGAAATATGAAATGAGTATACAATATTTAAGATACATGAGTACAACACAGTAATAGGAAAAGTTCCTCTGATTTATAGTTTTACTTTTAAAGAAATACAATAACTAACTTAAGTTAATTTCATTTAGAAGGACAAATTTTAAAACTAATATGATACCTCATAAAAAATTAAGGATAGTTAAACATACTAATAATAGATAGATAAAGCCGCTTCCCGTACCTTTACACTTTAATTTTTTTTATCAGAACACCTATTAATAATGGATATAATCGAACGAAATGAAGTGGCAAAAAACATGGAAGTAATTGGAATGTTACAGGGTTTTGTTGGAGAAACTGTTGACACTTCGCTTTTAGATCCTGATGATTGCTGGCAACCTACCGACTTTTTGCCCGATCTTTCTAAAGAAGATTCGATGGAAGAAGTAAATAAATTAAGAGAAAGAACATCTTATATACCTGACAGTATTATTACTTCTTTAGTTGGTAATATGATAACCGAAGAAGCGCTACCCAGCTATCAAACTTCTTTTAACCTTGTTTTAAATGAAGAAAGGGAACTGACGAGTGCCAATGGTTGGGCAAGATGGTCACGTGCATGGACTGCAGAAGAAAACAGGCATGGCGATTTACTCAATAAATACTTGTATTTATCAGGAAGGTGTGATATGAAAGCAGTGGAACAATCTATACACCGCTTAATTTATAATGGCTTTAATCCACAGGTCAATCTTGATCCCTATCAGATTATTGTATATACTTCTTTTCAGGAAAGAGCAACTAAAATATCTCATGTAAATACGGGGAAACTTGCAGATAAAGCAGGGGATAATACCTTATCAATAATTTGTAAAACTATCGCAGGCGATGAAGCAAGACATGAAAAAGCGTATAAATCTTTTATGTCAAAAATATTTGAAATAGATCCTAATGGGGCATTAAAATCTTTTGAGCATATGATGCGTAAGCAAATTGTAATGCCTGCTGCAACTATGGCCGATGGCGCTAAAAACCCCAATATATTTACGGAGTTTTCTAATATCACTCAAAAAATTGGAGTGTATACCACTTGGGATTATGCAAGTATAATTGAACACCTGGTATCACTTTGGAAAATAGAAACCTTAACTGGTTTAAAAGACGGGGCATCAAAGGCACAGGATTATTTATGTACACTTGCCCAAAGGTATAAACGAATTGCAGAGCGTATGAAAATACCTGATGATATTAGTTTATTATGGCTAAGCAATAAAAAAATAGCCTTTTAAATAATAATAATTCTTTTTTATTCTTTAGCCAGTTTTCTTAAAGCTACCCATTGTTTCAGCATATCTCTGGCTTCTACCGCAGGGTAGCCCAATATTTTTTTCCCATCTTCCCAATTGCTCATTACACCAGAACCACCACCTACCTGCACAGCATTGCCTAAAGTTACATGGTCAGAAATGCTGGCACTACCGCCAACAACAACGCCATCACCCAATGTAACGGATCCGGCTAGCCCACTGCTGCCCGCCATTATACAACTACGGCCCATTTTACAATTATGCCCTATTTGTACTAAATTATCAATCTTGCAACCATCACCCACAACAGTGGCACTAAACTTACCCCGGTCAACACAACTGCTGGAACCTATCTCGACTCCATTTCCAATAATAACATTTCCAATATGGGGTATTTTTAAAAGCCCTTTTCCATCGGGGCTGGGCCTAAAGCCAAAACCATCGGCTCCAATAGTAACATTGGGATGAAGGATGCAATAGCTGCCGATAACGCATCGCTCTCTTACCACTGTACCCGGCCATATTGTAGTATTATTTCCAATAGTAGTTTCATCTAAAATAGTTGTATTGGGATACAGCGTTACGTTATTACCCAACTTTACTTTTTTACCTACGTAACAGCCTGCACCAATTTTGCAGCCTGTTCCCATTTTTACAGTTGGATGAATAATAGCAGCCGGATGAATATCTTCATCAAAAACTGGTGGCTCTGGTATAAAAAGTTCTAGCAATTCAGCCATTGCAATATCAGCATTTTTTACTTTGATAAATGCTTTGTTTTCGCCAGGTTCTATTTGAATATCTGCATTAACAATTGCAGCACAGGCCCGGGAAGCTTCCCATAGTTTTATATACTTCCTGTTACCGATAAAAGATATTTGCTGGCTATTAGCCAATTCCAGTTGCTCGGGGCCGGTTATAGTTTGGGTGGTATTGCCAACAATAACACCTTTAAGTTTTTCATTTATTTCCTGAATAGTGAAGGATTTCATTGTTACTTATTTTATAGATAATGAAAGTAGCATTTTTTTTGGCAATATTTGGCGGGTGATTTTAAAGGGAGAGAAGCAGTTCTTGTTTTTTAAATAATAATTTATTCTACTTCAATATCGTATTTATCTAAAAGTCCGGCAATTCCTGTTATAGAAAATTTGGCCTTCTTTATCCGGTTGTTTTCAGGGTTGATAGAATAATTATAAGAAGTACGAAAATCTGCTTTTTCTATAATGGTATTGTCAAATATTGCGCCGGTTAAATCACAATTATCAAATACCGAACCGGTTAAGTCAGCCTCTGTAAAATCCACTTCTTGCAGAATGGAGTTATTGAAAATTATTTTTTTCAGTTTTAGTTTATAAAAGGAAGACAAATTTAAAATGCAATCCTTAAAATCAACTGTAAAGATAAAATCATTGCAGTTTTCAAAATGCATCCCCAATAATTTACATCCAATAAATTTAGTAGCTCTAAAAGCAGTATTACCAATTTTAGCCATGCTAAGATTACAGCTATTAAATTTACATTCAGAAAAATTTAAATTAGATAAGTTACCGTTGGAAAAATTACAATTTACAAAACAACAATTTTCATAGTTTGCATCGGCAAGAGCATCTACAGTAAAGTCCTTTTCTTCAAATTGTGTTTCTTCAATGTAGATTCTTTCCATTTTATTTATCAAGGTTACTGCAATATTTAATGTACTGATGTACTTTAGTTACCTTTCATTAATTCAACATTTATTTTATAATTCTTTTGATTGCGTTAAATATTTTCATACTCATTTTTTACTAATTCTGAACATAATCCCCGAATCGGTTATTGCATACAACATTCCATTTAGCTGAGTTACATCACGTATCCTTTCTTTTTTGTCAGAAAGCAAACTTTCTTCCCCCACTACTTTATTATTTTCAATTACAAGCCTAACAATTTGAGTACTGCTGAGGCCACCAATAAACAAATTATTTTTCCATTCTGCAATAGAATCGCTGGTATAAAAAACCATCCCACTTGGCGAAATAACCGGATCCCAGTAATAAACCGGTTGTTCCATTCCTTCTTTTTGCTGTAAAGCATCGCCCACTTTATTGCCATCATATTCTATACCATAAGTAATTACAGGCCAGCCATAATTTTTACCGGGTTTAATAAGGTTCAACTCATCGCCGCCACGTGGTCCAAATTCAGCTTCCCACAAATCGCCTGTTACTGGATTAAAGTCGAGGCTTTGGGGGTTGCGGTGCCCATATGAATAAATTTCTGGCTTTGCATCGGGCTGATTAATAAATGGATTGCCTGGGGCAGGTTTTCCATCTGAGGTAATTTTAAAAATTTTACCCAGTCCGCTATTGAGCCATTGTGCCTGCTTTCTTCCATCAAGTATTGATCTTTCGCCTGCACTCACAAATAAATAACCTTCTTTATCAAACAATAAACGGGATCCAAAATGGTAGCTGGTCTTGCTTAGTTCCGGAGTGGCTCTAAAAATTACAACAGGGTTTTTTACAGAGGAGTCCACTTCAGACAATTGCCCTTTGGCAACAGCCGTTAAATTGCCGTTAGCATATTTTTCGGAAAAGACCCAGTAAATAGTTTTATTATTAATAAAAGCAGGATCAAGCGCTACATCCAATAAACCACCCTGTCCATCAAAATCCACTTTGGGTATTCTAGTAATTTTTACAGCTAAAGTTCCATTAGCATTCCTTATTTGCATAAAACCAGATCTGTCGGTCAATAACAATCTTCCGTCAGGTAGTGGAATGATAGCCCATGGGCTTCCTAACTTTTCAGCAATTTTTTCCACTTTATATGGAGTGGTGGTTATAACCCTCTTAATTCTTGTTTGCCCCTCAAAAGCAGGCTTATAATTTGGATTGGCCTGATTAGCTACTGCCCCGGAGTTATTACTGTTGCAGCCGTAAACAGTAATGATAAGTACTAAAATGTAAAGGAAAGATTTTGCCTGCATAAAATAAATTTTACTGAAGTTTAGGTGTAAAAATAATACAGTTAAATGATTTTTTAGCAGTACAGGTAAAATAATCATTTTGGGCTAAAGTGTTAAAAAGGTTAATTAAATCTTTTTACCCGAATTTTTAAATATAATCTCAATCAAAACACTTTATTACGCTTTTCATTCCGGTATAAAAAACAGGAATAATTTGCGGTATGAAGAGTTTAATAAAATGCTACTTAACTAATAAGCAACAGGTATTTCTATTACTTAACTATTCTTCCTTTCTTTGATAAAATTTTGTTTATGCAGGTTGCAATAGTTACCAATACACTTGCCGGTAAGGGAAAAGCAGTAAAGCTGGCTGCAAAAATTAA
>JAYSTT010000714.1:0-1974 GCA_043719495.1 Ferruginibacter sp.
CTGGAATACCAAACTGGAAAATATTGTGCAGCAACCGGATCAGATTGATGTGCATCTTAAGCATTTATCAAAACCGGATGAACCCGTTGAAAAAGTATCTGCAAAATATATCATTGGTTGCGATGGCGCAAGCAGTGTAGTTCGTCATCTGCTTAATTTCAGTTTTAAAGGCGGTACTTACGAACAGCAATTTTATGTTGCCGATACCAACCTTAAATGGCAGGAAGGTTTTAATAAACTGATACTTTGTCCCAGCCGGAAAAATTTCTGTGGTTTCTTCCCCATGGCAGGTTCCAACACACACCGCATCATTGGCACGGTTCCAAAAGCATTAAATAACCGTACTGATCTTAGCTTTGATGACCTGGAAAAAGCGATTAAAGAAACAGTAGGATTTCCGATGGAAATAGAAGCCATGAATTGGTTCTCGATATATAAACTACATCACCGCAGCGTGGATAGCTTTAAAAAAGGAAATGTTTTTTTAGCAGGGGATGCCGCTCATATACACAGCCCTGCCGGCGGACAAGGTATGAACACCGGTTTGCAGGACGCATATAATCTCACCTGGAAACTGGCATTGGTTATAAAAAAAATTGCCCGTGAAAAACTATTGGAAACCTATAATGAAGAACGCTTACCATTTGCCAAATGGTTATTAAAATTTACCGACCGTTTTTTTGGCATCATGACGAGCAGTAATATTTTAATCTCCTGGGTACGTAATAATATTATACCAACATTACTCAAATTCTTTTTCAGCAGGTCATTTATAAGGCCTGTTATGTTCCGGACCCTTTCGCAGATTCAATGGAGTTATAAAGCTTGTTCAATTGCTCAAAACAGGTCCGTACAAAAATTAAAATTTAAAGCCGGCGACCGGCTTCCGTATGTATTGATAAATAACGAAACTGTTTATAAACTGCTTACAGAACCGGCTTTTCACCTGCTCATCATCGGCAATACAAAAACAGTGAACGCAACTGAGTTTGTAAAACCGGTAACCATTGATATACAAGCCTGGAAACCTTTTGGAGTACTGAAGCCTTTATATATTTTAGTAAGGCCTGATAATTATATCGGGTTGATAGCAGATGAAATGAATGATGAAATACTGAAAACTTATTTACAGCAGCATTGCTGCTTTGCTGGTTGAGAAACTTTGCCAAACTTGCCCTATCTTTAAATTAGCTTTTTAAAAATTGAAAGCTAACTCAGATGGATAGAAAATACTGGGAAACAATTGCCCCTAAATATGAAACAGAAATTTTTGATGTTTTGCAAAACGACAAGTCGGGCAGCATTGTTGCAGCCATTGATGCCATGTCTTCTCCAGAAAAAACAATTATAGATATTGGTTGTGCCGTGGGCAAATGGATACCGGTGCTGGCACCAAAATTTAAGCAGATAATTGCCGCAGACATCTCTGCAAAAAACCTGCAGATTGCAAAAGAAAAATATGCCGATATTGCAAATGTAGAATATCACAGGCTGGATATGTCGGCCGATGACCTTACGGTAACGCCCTGCGATACTGCCATCTGCATCAATGCCATCCTTACCCACTCGCTTGAAAAAAGGATCAATTTTTTTCAAGCGCTTTCGCTTTGTTTACATGCCGGTGGCGAATTGGTGCTGGTTGTTCCTTCGTTGGAATCGAAATTATATACAAACATTATTGCTGACAGATGGAATGTGGATGATGCAGAAAATGATAAAATACCGGAACCCAAAAAAGCCATTGACCAGGTTAAAAATATCAAACAAGGTGTTACCGATATTGACAATGTACCCACCAAACATTATTTAAAAGAAGAACTGGAGTTGTTGCTTACATTGGAAGGTTTTGAAGCTACACTCATCAAAAAAATAAATTACGACTGGAGTACGGAATTTCACAAACCGCCCAAATGGCTTGCAGAGCCTTATCCCTGGGACTGGATGTGTACGGCAAAGAAAAAAAATTAAAAAGAC
>JAYSTT010000715.1:0-4786 GCA_043719495.1 Ferruginibacter sp.
TTGTATCAAAAGTCCAAATGGTTGCGACAGTTAGAACAACCTTCTAATAAAGAGGACAGGGAAAAATGGCGCAGCAGGATTACAAAAGTAAAAGATACCATAACTACAAAAACCGGTAAGAAAATTGTTAAAACACGTAAAATAGTTGATAAAACTGCCTTGCCTTATGTTGGGGGAATAGAAAAAATTTTTGGAAAATTATTAACCGGTATTAAACAGGTTAGCGCCACTATAACTGAGAGTGCAAATACACGTTTGCCTGGCTATGCTGACAGTACAAAATATTTAGGCCAAAACTGGAAGAGTATGGCACCGGGGGCAGACTTTCTTTTAGGACGACAACCCGATACAACATGGTTAAACAATGCAGCAAAAAAAGGATTGATAACTAAAGACACCAACTTTAATTCTTTATTTACTCAAAATTTTAATCAGTCAATTACCTTAACTGCACAGGTAGAACCTGTAAAAGATTTAACCATTTCAATCAACCTTAAAAAAACATTTTCTAAAAATTATTCTGAAACATTCCGCTATGCGGATACAAGTGGGGCTGGTACTAATTTTAAGTTCGGCCATCTTAATCCTTATGCAGGTGGTGGTTTTGATATAAGTTATATTTCTTACAAAACTTTGTTTGGCAAATTTGACCCCAACCGTGTTTCTGAAACCTTTAAGAAATTCCAGGATTACCGATTGATTTTATCTGAACGATTGGGCAATGCAAATCCTTACAGCAAAACCCAGCCTGTTGGAGCAGACGGTTACAGATATGGTTATGGAAAATACGCAGTAGATGTATTGGTTCCGGCATTTATTGCTGCCTATACCGGCTCCGATCCTAAATCGGTTTCATTAATTAAACAAAATAATCCCAATATAAAATCAAATCCTTTCCGTGCTATTTTACCAAAGCCCAACTGGACGGTTAATTATAATGGATTAAGCCGAGTTAAAGGGCTGGAAAAAATATTTACTAATTTCTCATTATCACACGGCTATAACGGCAGTCTTAGTATGAATGGATTTACATCGGCATTGCTTTACCAGGATGTTTCCAGATTTGGTTATCCCTCTTTTTATGATACCTTGTCAAAAAACTTTATTCCTTATTTTTTAGTTCCCAATATTTCTATTGGCGAGCAATTCTCTCCCCTAATTGGAGTGGATATGATGTTTACCAACCAGATGCAGTTTAAATTTGAATATGCCAAAACAAGAACCTTAAGTTTAAGCCTTATAGATTTTCAATTGAGCGAAGTGCGTACCTCCGAATTTAGTATTGGTGCAGGATACCGAAAAAGGGGATTAAGAATGCCTTTTAATATTAACCTGCCAAAGTTTTTACAAAGCAAAAATGCTAATGCCAATAAGAGCAAATTGGAAAACGAAATTAATTTCCGGTTAGATTTTAAGATAAGGGATAACGTAACTGCCAATAGCCGTTTAGATCAGGATAATAATTTTGCAACAGGCGGCAGTAAAGAAATAACCATTGTACCCACAATAGATTACTATATCAGCAACAGGGTACAGGTAAAATTTTATTTCGATCAGCGTAAGGTTAAGCCTTATGTATCTTCCAGCGCACCAATTACCAATACAAGGGCGGGAGTGCAGATAAATGTTTCATTAGCACAGTAAATTAAATAGCAAATTCATTTATTAATCCTCATCAATTTTGATGAGGATTTTTGTTAATCTTTTTAGTAGAACTATCCGGAATAGAAGCAGTTAATAATTCCAAAGGGTATTATAATACCAATTAGACATTGAATAGATATCTTTATTCTGTATATTTGCTTATGCAAAAAATAAAACAATTTCCCATTAAAGAAACGCTGGCAGAATTACGAGGTTTACAAAAGCGTTACCCATCAAAATTCAAGTTATTACAAATGCTTATCGTGTTAAAGCAACAGGGAAGCATAAGTAAATATATTGTGGCCGAACAATTAGGTTCCAGTCAAAGTTCAGTAGGCAAGTGGCGCACTGTTTATATTGAACAAGGTATAAAAGGTTTGTTGGTTGAAAACAGAAGAGGAACTAAAGCAGGTAAAATTACAACGGCGGCAGAAAAGCAATTAACTGCTCGTTTACACAATCCAAAACAAGGTTTTAGAAGTTTTATAGAAGTGCAGCAATGGCTGGCTGTGGAGTTTGGTATAGAAATGAATTATCATGCTGTAAATAAATATGTAAAACGAAAATTTGGAGCCAGCCTAAAAGTAAGCCGCAAAAGCCATGTGCTAAAATCCCCTGCTGACGAAGCAGTTTTTAAAAAACCTGTTCGGAAACCTTGAACATATTACAGAAAGATATAACAAAACAGGTTGCAGCAGTATTAATTTGTATTTTGAAGATGAAAGCCGCTTTGGATTATTAACGGTATTACGCAGAATGCTTACAGCAAAAGGTGTAAAGCCAGTAGCGCCTTTTTTACACCGCTTTGATAACTTGTATTTATTTGGCGCATTCTCACCCATCACAGGTTGCAGCCATCTTTTAGAAATGCCCCATTGTAACTCCAACACTTTTCAGCATTTCTTAGATTATATCAGTGCACAAAACACTGCAGAATTTAAAATACTGATACTGGATAATGGTGCTTTTCATCATGCAAAAAAACTAAACGTACCTAACAATATTGCTTTACTGTTTTTACCTCCTTATTCTCCTGAACTTAACCCGGCAGAAAAAATGTGGCGGCACTTTAAAGACAGGATAAGCATGATTGCTTACAATAACATTGAAATGCTGCAGGATAAAATATCCGAAATAATAAAAAACTTAACAACTGATATCGTAAAATCTATTTGTGGTAATCAATTTTACTTAAATAATTTTGGAGATGCTTTCAATGTCTAATTGGTATAACTATAAAATGACTTGTTTAGAAAGCTATTTTTGAAAAACCATTGGAGTCTTTTTAATACCACTTTACTACGAAGGCCAGTTTAACTTTAAAGACTTTTTTAAAATTGTTACAAAAGAAAAGAGTCCTGTTTAAATAAGACTCTTTTTAAGTTATAACCAAGCAAAAAACAAATTACTTAACTTTTTTCAACAGCATTACATAGCCGCATAAAATCTTTTTCTTTTTATTAACCTGTACAGGCTTTATCATGTGATACTCAGAAAATTTTGGGATATAAGAATAACTGATAACATTACCATCCACATCGCCCCACATTTTTTTCTGGTACACTACCTGTTTTTCGTCCCAGTCAAACATTCTCACTTCATATAATCTTGAGGTAATGTCGCCAATAAAAACAAATTGGTACCAGCTGCCTTCTGTAAGTGGTACTATAACCGGCATTTCGTACTCGCTTTCCATTTGCATAGAAGCTTCTTTAACCACAATAAACCCCTGTTTGGCTAATACCTGCTTCATACTGTCTGCCTGTAATAGAATAGACGGGCTTGAACAGGCAGATTGGCGTATAACATCCTGTGCTTTAAGCTGTATAACAGATAAAAAAATGGAGAAAATAGTGCTGAAAAAGAGTTTCTTGGTGTTCATTGGTTTTTCAATTGAGTAGTAGGATATACAAGGTTACAATAAATTTCTCAGTTTACATAATAAAACTAAGTGAAAATGTAAATTATATATGCTCAACGTAATAGCTAAAGCCGATATTGTGCCAAAGGAATTAATTAAAACATGTCATTGTAAACTAAATTATAACTTACTGGTTTCTATTAAAATAAAATGCATCTGCCTGCTGTGTTGGGGTTATTACCAGATCGTTAATACAAACATGAGCGGGCAAATTTGTACAATAAAAAATTACCTCTGCAATATCAGCACCTGTAAGTGGGGTAATACCATTGTAGGTAGCCGCGGCTATGATATCATCACCCTTATATCTTACTAAAGAAAACTCTGTTTCCACCGCGCCGGGATGAATACCGGTAACCTTAATATGATGCTTTAATAAATCAATCCGCATGGCCCGGTTTAATGCATCAACAGCAAATTTGCTGGCACAATAGCCATTTCCTTTTTCATAAACCTCTTTACCGGCAACTGAACCCATATTGACGATGTGCCCCTTTTTTTGTGAAATCATAAAAGGTAAAACAGCTTTTGTTACATACAATAAGCCATGTACGTTAGTATTAAGCATGGTTTCCCAATCGTTTAAATCGGCATCTTCAAAACTATCCCTGCCCAATGCCAGCCCGGCATTATTAATTAGGATAGCAATATTTTGCCAGGCAAGAGGTAAATTATTGATAGCGGTAAATACTGCATCTCTATCCTGCACATCAAAACAAAGTGGTAAAACTTTTATGTTCTCTGCAATTTCCAGTTCGTTTTTTAAATCATCCAGCCTATCTCTTCTTCTTCCAGTAATTATGAGCTGGCATTTTGCTGCAGCAAACTTTTTAGCACAGGCTTTTCCAATTCCGGATGTGGCACCGGTTATTAAAACAATTTCATTCATGCTGCAAATTACTTACCTCAAGGCAAATAAAAAAGCCTGTGTATTTGCACAGGCTTTTTTATTTGAAATAATATTGTTGTCAAATAAAAGACGGCACTTATAAAGATTCTATTATTACAGGCTGTTAATATTTTTTAGCAACGGTATAATAAAAAGCAGTTGGTGGCCCTACTACACCAGCGGCAGCCATTTTATCTTTTAAATCTTTTGATGCCATGAATGCTTTAGCTTTTGCCATATCGGTAATAGCAAAAACAAGTGTTACCATGTGGGTATCATCAACGCTATGGCTAACAGCCCTGTCAATAATCCCGGCATCTATCCTTGTTTGT
>JAYSTT010000716.1:0-4784 GCA_043719495.1 Ferruginibacter sp.
AAATGTAGCTGTACCATTTACCGATGGTAAAAAAGGTATTCAGGCTTTAGCAAATCTGGATAAATATTTAGCCAGTGAAGGGCGTGAATTAAATGATGCTCTGGAACGCAGCATTACTTTAGCTTTAATTGATGATGCCTGGAAAGAACATTTACGGGCAATGGATGATTTGCGCCATAGTGTGCAAACGGCAGGTTACGAACAAAAAGATCCATTGGTAATTTATAAGATTGAAGCATTTAGTGCCTTTAAGCAAATGGATGATGAAGTAAATAAAAATATTGTAAGTTTCCTTTGCCATTGCGGTATACCCATGGAGCAACAACAGCCCGGTAATTTAAGAGAGGGCCGTGAAAAGAAAACTGACCTTAGTAAAATGCGTGCCAACAAAGCAGCAATAGAGTCAGCTGGCGAAGATTATGCAGCCAATGAAAAAGATTACTACGATCCATCAGAAGGAATAAAGCAGGCACCGGTAAAAGTAGAGAAAATGCCCGGCCGTAATGATCAATGCCCATGCGGCAGTGGAAAAAAGTATAAGCATTGCCATGGTAAAGAAGCCTAAACTATTTGGATAAAAAAATTTTAAACCGTTCCCATTTTTTTTGGACGGTTTTTTATTTTGAATTTTTTTTATATTGTCATTTAACAGTCATACAAATTTTCAGCTTAACAGTACTTAACTTATTTTATTACTTTTACACTTACTGAGATATTCTATTTTCTTAACCAAAACAATTTTTATGAGAAAGCTTTTGCTGTCCCTCAGCTTAATTTTTAGCAGTTATCTTCTTTTTTCGCAACAAACTATTACAATTAGAGTAACCGATTCCAAAACAGGAAATCCCGTATCCGATGCATCAGTTGTAGTAAAATCCACCAACAAAGGAACTTCAACAAACAGTAACGGGGTGTTTATCCTACAGGCAAAAGCAAATGACCTGCTGGAAGTATCTGGTATTGGTTACAAAACTCAACTGGTAAAATTAATCGGAGCTGCTGAAGTTAATGTTGCATTGGAACCTACCTCAGTTGATTTGGGAGATATAGTAATTGTAGGTACCCGTGGTGCAGCAAGGGCAAAAACAGAAACTGCAGTACCTATTGATGTTATTAGAATAAACCAGGTAGGATTACCTACTGCCAGAATGGATTTAACTTCAATATTAAACATGGCAGCCCCATCTTTTAATTATAATAAGCAAAGTGGTGCCGATGGAGCTGATCATATTGACCTGGGAACATTAAGGGGATTAGGGCCGGATCAAACACTGGTTTTGATAAATGGCAAACGCCGCCATCAAACAGCTTTTGTAGGTTTGTTTGGTACAAGGGGTCGTGGCAACTCAGGTGCCGATTTAAACGCATTTCCTCAAAGTGCGGTTGACAGAATTGAAATATTAAGAGATGGTGCATCTGCACAATACGGCAGTGATGCTATGGCAGGTGTTATGAATATTGTTTTAAGAAAAGATGTAAACCACTGGACCATTAATACAGGATGGGCGGGTTATTATGACACCAAGTATAACGCCTACAAAACCCGGGCATCTAATCAATATTATTATGGCAAACCAATAGATGGTGGAACAACTACTTTTTCTGCCAACAATGGTTTTACATTGGGTAAAAATGGCGGCTTCATTAACTTTTCTTTCGATTATTTAAATTCTGCAAAAACTTACCGGCAGGTTGCAGATACTAATATAGCCAGAAAAGCAGATGCATTACCATTAAATAGCAGCCGCAGGGCTTTTGGTGACGGCTCAGTAAAAACTTATGGCGCAATGTATAATATGGAACTGCCGGTTAATGCAACCAGCACTACTTTTTATTCTTTTGCCTCTGTTAATTCTAAGGGGTCCGATGCGTTTGCTTATACCAGAAATTTAAGTGCAAGGCCTGATCGTTTTCCTGTTACTGCAAGTGGTGTTCCAATATTTGTACCTGAAATTATGCGTAAGGCAATTGATGGAGAAATATATTATAATCCACACATTGCTACCAATATTAACGATGCTTCTATTGCAATAGGTTTTAAAGGAGTAAATGCAAAAAACTGGAACTGGGATGTAAGCCTTACTAATGGTAAAAATGATTTTCAGTATTTTGGCAATCAAACCTTTAATGCTTCTTTAATTGGAAATACTGATAGGAATTCTTTTGATGATGGTGGTTTCAGGTTTAGACAGGCTACTTTAAATCTTGATTTCAGTAAAACTTTTAAAACTGTTGCCAGTGGTTTAAATATTGGTTATGGCTTTGAATATCGTAACGAAAAGTATACTATCAATAAAGGAGAAGAAGCATCTTATGCATCCTATGATGCAGTTCTTGGGCAAGCTCCTGGCTCACAGGGCTTTCCTGGTTTTAGCCCGATTGATGTGATTAAAGGAACACGATATAATTTTAGTGCTTATGGTGATGCTGAATTAAATGTAACACGTGAATGGTTAGTTGACGGGGCCGTTCGGGTAGAAACTTATTCTGACTTTGGTTCAGTTGCAACCTTTAAACTGGCCACCCGTTATAAAGCAGCCGATAATTTTAATTTAAGAGGATCAGCGAGTACTGGTTTTAGGGCGCCATCATTACAACAAATTAATTTTAGTAACACCCTTACTTCTTTTAGTGGCGGCCAATTAGTACAATCACGTATTGCCCGTAATGGCGATGCTATTACCAAAGCAGCAGGTATACCTGATTTAAAAGAAGAAACATCTATTAACACAAGCCTTGGATTTGCATGGAAACCTGCACAGGGTTTTACTGTTACTCTCGATGGCTATATGGTAAAAGTAAAAGACAGGATTGTATTATCTGGTTTATTTGATAAAGATGATGCAACATTACCAACAGCATTTACTTCTCAATTGGCAAGCCTTGGAGCACAAACTGCACAGTTTTTTGCCAACTCTGTTAACACAACCAACTATGGTGTTGATGTGGTAATTGATTATGTAAAAAAATGGGGAAACCATAGATTTAAAGGTTTACTTGCAGGTAACTTTCAAAAAATGAAAGTGGATAAAATAAATATTCCTGCTGCTTTAAACGATAGCTATCGTCATCGTAAAACATTTTTTAGCGACAGGGAAGAAGCATTTTTATTAGCATCTGCACCTAAAGCAAAATTTAATTTAAGTCTTGAATATTCCTGCAATAAATTAAGTTTTGGTACCAACGTAACTTATTATGGCAATATGAAAACATTGGGCTTTGGATGGACCGGCCTTGCAAGTGCTGCAGGTACAGGCGGCCCCGGCGATCCGGATATTTCGGGAAGCTTTACAGGTATTGACCCTTATGTGGATATTGATGGTTACAGCGATCAGGTACATGTAGAAAAAGAAATATTTAATTATAAAGGGAAGTTTACAACTGATTTATTTGTGTCTTACAAATTTTGTAAAAACTTTACATTATTCGCAGGTGCTGATAATATTTTTAACGTGCATCCAAATTTTGCTGCAGTGCAAAATGCCCGTTACGAAGCCTTTGATAATGAAACCGGCGGACCATGGGAATCTGTACAAATGGGTGTTAACGGAAGAAGGTTATTTACTAAACTGGCATTTAATTTTTAGAAAACCACCATTGCCTAAAGGCTTATGAAGATAATTATAAATTGTTACTGAAATTAATATAAAAGAGTTGGCACTTCATTGTTGTCAACTCTTTTTAAATTGAATCATATGAAAAAGTATTTAATGCAATCTGTTTTTTTATTGTTTATTGTGTTTACATCATTTGCTCAAAATAAAATTGTTGTCTTTCAATCAGATTTTGGTTTAAAAGATGGTGCGGTATCTGCAATGAAAGGCGTGGCAATGGGAGTAGATAGTAGCCTGAAATTATTTGATCTTACTCATGAAATTCCTGCTTATAATATTTGGGAAGCCGCTTATAGGTTGGAGCAAACCGTTAGTTACTGGCCTGCAGGGACTGTGTTTGTTTCTGTGGTGGATCCTGGTGTGGGAACGGCAAGAAAATCTGTAGTGTTAAAAACAAAAGCTGGTCATTTTATTGTTACGCCGGATAATGGTACACTCACTTTAATTGCAGCATCAGAAGGGATTGAATGGGTAAGAGAAATTGACGAAGCCGTGAACAGAAGAAAAGGTTCTGAAAAATCCTATACTTTTCATGGCCGTGATGTGTACGCTTATACCGCTGCAAGGTTAGCCGCAGGTATTATAAATTTTGAACAGGTAGGAAAGGAGTTGCCCAATGAAGTGGTAAATATTACTTTTCAAAAAGCAGTAATGGAAGGTAAAAAGATAAAAGGAACCATTTCAATTTTAGATATACAGTATGGTAACATATGGACGAATATTTCTACCGATATTTTTAAGCAGCTAAATGTAAAGGTTGGCGATAAATTGCATGTAGTCATTTATCAAAATAAAATTAAAAAATACGAAGGCACTATGCCTTATGCCGAAACCTTTGGTGCAGTGGCAAAAGGTAAACCTTTACTTTATTTAAATAGTTTATTGCAGGTTTCTTTTGCATTGAACATGGGCAATTTTTCTGAAGTACATAAAGTGTATAGTGGTAGTAAGTGGACGGTGGAAGTAAAAAAGTAAGTTGCTATTGTAGGTCGCTTGGCTAACAACACTACAGTATTTCTAAAATAGCTAAATTTATATAAAAATGTATGTTGGATGAAATTGTAAACTATCTCTATTCTTTTAAAGACGAAGAATACCATGTACTCAACGATTTTTTATCAGAAAAATTTCCAACTGTACAACTGTGTATAATCCGAGAAAACATATCAA
>JAYSTT010000717.1:0-1970 GCA_043719495.1 Ferruginibacter sp.
ACCTACCGCACAATTTTACAGGGTAAGTACCGATAATCATTTTCCGTACAGGATTTTAGGCGCACAGCAGGATAACTCTACCGTAAGGATTTTATCAAGGAGCGATGGCGGACAAATTACACAAGATGACTGGCAAACAACTGCAGGTGCAGAAAGCGGTTATGTAGTTGCCGACCCATTAAATGCTGATGTGGTTTATGGCGGAAATTACAGCGGCTATTTATCACGTTTAGATCATAAAACAGGTGAGAACCGTGCTGTAAGTGTATGGCCCGATGATCCGTTAGGTGGCGGTGCCGATGTAAGTAAATATCGTTTTCAATGGAACTTCCCTATTTTCTTTAGTCCACACAACCCTAAAAAATTATACGCTGGTGGTAATATGTTATTTGCAACCGAAAATGAAGGCGCAAGCTGGACGGCATTGGGAGGGGATTTAACTACCAATGATAAAATAAAGCAACGCAGCAGTGGTGGGCCAATTACAAAAGATAATACCGGTGTAGAAGTGTATTGTACCATTTTTACTGCAACAGAATCTGCTTTAGAAAAAGATTTATTATGGACGGGTAGCGATGATGGGTTGATTAATGTAAGTAAGGATGGCGGCAAAAATTGGGAGAACGTAACACCAAAAGATGCAGGGCAGTGGATGATGTGGAATTGTGTAGAAACCGATCCGTTTGTAAAAGGCAAAGCATATTTTGTTGGCACAAAATATAAGAGCGATGATTTTGCACCATACATTTTTAAAACAGAAGACTATGGAAAAACCTGGGTGAAAATTACAAATGGTATTGCCGCCAATCATTTTACAAGATGTATGAGGGCAGATAAAAAAGTAAAGGGTTTGTTGTACGCAGGTACGGAGTATGGCATGTACATAAGTTATGATGACGGTGCTAATTGGAAACCATTTCAATTGAATTTACCTATGGTGCCAATTACCGATTTAACCATTAAAGAAAACGATTTAATTGTAGCAACGCAAGGCAGGAGTTTTTGGGTGCTGGATGATTTAAGTGTAGTGCAGCAAAAAGCAAATAGCACCGTAGGTAAAAATATTTTTGTGTTTAATATCAATGATGCTTACCGTTTTGACGGTTTCGTAAATGTAAATGCAAAAAACGCAGGGATGAACCCCCCGAATGGTTCTGTAATTAATTATTATTTAAAAAACGTAATTGACTCTGCTAAAGTAAGTATTGAAATATTGGATAAAAATAAAAAACAAATAAAATTATTTGCCACTAATGCAAAAGAAAAAGATGATAAGATAGAAGTAAACAAAGGGATGAACCAGTTTGTATGGAATATGCTTTACCCGCCTGCCGATAAAATAGAAGGGCAAATTATTTGGCATGGCAATGTACCTGGCCCCAAAGCCGCACCGGGTAATTATTTTTATAAAATAAAAGCCGATAAAGATTCTGCCGAAGGAAGTTTTACAATTAAAGCAAATCCGGTTTATAATTTATCGCAGCAGGATTACGAAGACCAGTTTAATTTTTTAATTACCATAAGGGATAAATTTAACGATATACAAAAAGCAATAAAAAATATTAAGGATGTAAGAAAGCAGATAAATGATTTTACAGAAAAACAGGATAAAGATTATTCAAAAGAAATAAAACAACAGGCAGATACTATTAACAAACAAATGACGGTAATTGAAGAAGCATTGCATCAAACTAAAGCAAAAAGCGGACAGGATGTGCTTAATTTTCCAATACGTCTGGATGATAAAATAAGCGGTTTGTACGATTTTGCAAGCAGCGGCAATGCAGCACCAGCAAAACAAGTTAAAGATGCTTATAAAGAATTATCGGCACAGGCAGATGTACAGTTGAATGCATTAAAAAAATTAATGGAAGACGATGTGGTAAAATTGAACAAAATGATAAGAGAAAAAGAATTGCCGGTGATAGGGATTAAAAAAGACTGAAGTAGCTAAAATTAAATATCTATGG
>JAYSTT010000718.1:0-4772 GCA_043719495.1 Ferruginibacter sp.
CCGTATTGTGCTTTTAATTTAAGTTTTAAAAACTCATTCTCAATGCGCAGATTTTCCTGCGGATCATCAGAGAATAATTCATCTTTCTCCATAATAAAAATTATTTAGTCTTACTTACTAATTTGTACGAATGATCGATCATCTCTTTTAATTGCTTTGCAGATAACCTGCCATCAACAATAATCGTGTTCCAGTGTTTTTTATTCATGTGGTAGCCGGGCAAAACCGTTTCAGGATATTCTTCCCTCAATTCAATGGCTTTATCAGGATCACATTTTACATTAAACTGAAGCGGCGAACTTTCCAATCCTGCTAAAAAAAATATTTTCTCATTCACTTTAAATACCAAGGTATCTTCTCCAAAAGGAAAACCTTCTGTAACAGCAGGTTTTTGTAAAATATAATCTCTCAGTTCTTCTATATCCATCTATACTAATTAGCTGAAGAAAATTACAAATTATTGTTCACATTTTTTTGTAGTAACGTTTTGTAATTCTTTAAGGCGGTAAAGCACTTCTTCCATTCTGTTTTTAGGAATACCCGTTTGTATAAGGGAGAATAACTGCATTTGCTGTGAAATGACAGTACAGTTAAACTGTTTTAAAATAATCATCACTTCGTTTATTTGGGTGTAGTTAAATTCTATGATATACTTTATTTCCACCTGCTTTTCAATTACTGGTGTTACCTGTAAAGCCAGCGATGCTGCCGTTTTATAAGCATTTATTAAACCCGGTACGCCAAGTAAAGTGCCGCCCCAGTAACGCACTACTATTACTGCAATATCGGTAAGTCCTTTACTGTCTATTTGCCCCAATATTGGTTTGCCGGCGGTACCGGAAGGCTCTCCATCATCACTGCTGCGAAAATTATTTCCATCAGTACCAATACGGTATGCAAAACAATGATGTACGGCTTTGGGATGTTCTTTCCTTAATGACTGCATTTGCTTTTTAAAATCGTCTGATGTTTCTATTAGAAAAGCATAAGCAATAAATTTACTGCCCCTATCTTTAAACTCTGCTGTGGAGGGTTGGGCAATGGTATTGTAAAATCCTTTTTCATTCATTTTAAAAAAATAACAATTGAAATAAAATATCCTCAAAGCTGTGTTCCCTTTAGGCAGGTTGGAACTTTACCCGTAGGCTATAAGTGCAATGGCTGCAATGGCTAAAAATATTCCTGCCCAGTTTATCAACGATAACCTTTCTTTAAACAATAGCCATGCAGCAACAGCGCTGAATAAAACAATACCCATATTATTTACCGGAATAATTGCCGAAGAATTTCCTTTGTATGCCGTAATAACTTTTCCCAGGCACCAGATAGAAAAATAATTGGGTATGCCAATAATAATACCCGCCAGTAAAGCCTTAATAGAAAATTGTTGTTTGCGGGTTATAATCTGGGTAATTAAAACAATCAAACCAATGCAACCAGCAACAGAAAATGCAGCAATTAAAAAATTATTGAAGTTATCAGCAGGATTTATAAAAAAAATATTCTTTACATAAACAATTAAAGTATCCAGTAACCCACTGCTAATAAATAATACAACGGGGAGCAGAAGCAAAAGTTGATTAACTTTTTTTCCTGCACCCTGGCCTTGTTGCGAGGGATAACAGGTTAATACTACAGCAACTAAAGCCACTATAATACCCGTTATTTTTAAAGCCGTTGAATTTTCATTATACAGATATAGAGAAAAAATAAAAGGAATTACCATGGATAATTTATTGGCAACAGAGGCAATAGCTACACCTAATTTTTGAGTTGTAAATCCTATTACATTAAAAATACTGATAAACATAACCCCCATAACCAATGCCCACACAAACCAAGGTTCATTTATATTTTGTTTATTTACCGGAAATGAGCCGTTAACAAAAGAACCTGTTATAACGCAGGCAATATAATTGAATACTATTGCCTGAAAAGTATTAATATGAAGCTTTTGCAATACCTTAAAAGAAAGGGTTAGATAAGAACTGAAAAGAATGCTACCCAATAAATATATCATTGTTGGTTGTTGTTATTAAAATATTCAATTTTATCTGTCAGTAAGATTTCTTCCCCAACCAGTTTATTATTTTTTAATACCGGGGAATTTAATCCATTGGGAATTTTCAGTTCCATATTAGTAATCACTCTTGCCTCATCCCAGCAATTTTCATTAATAAATGATTGCAATAATGTTGCCCCACCCTCAATAATTACTGATTGAATTTTACTGTTATAAAGTGCATATAATATTTGAGGAATAATTTTTTCTTTTTTATTTATTTGATAAAAAATCAACGCCTCCCCTTCTTCCTGTTTGTACTGATTAAAAACAATTGTTTTTACTGTACCGTTAAATAATTGCAGAGATGCCGGTAATTTTAAATCCAAATCAATAACAATTCTAACGGGGTTATTACCCTTAACAAGCCTTACAGTTAAAGCCGGATTATCTTTTAAAGCAGTATTGGTACCCACCATTATTGCAGCTTCCTCGCTTCTCCATTGATGTATCAGGCGGTTAGTAAATTCATTGCTTATAAAAATTCTATTGTCGCCCGATCCGGCTATTTTACCATTACTGCTTTGTGCCCACTTTAAAATAATATAGGGCCTTTGCTGCTGATGAAAAGTAAAAAAACGTTTATTTAATTCCAGCGCTTCGCTTTCTAAAATACCCGCTGTTACGTTCACTCCTGCAGCTTTTAATTTTTCAATCCCTTTTCCATCTACTTCCTTATAACTATCCCTGCAGGCAATGATTACAGCAGGAATTTTATGGCGGATTATTAAATCAGCACAGGGAGGTGTTTTTCCAAAATGTACACAGGGCTCTAAAGAAATATATAAATTGCTGCTTTTAATCAGTTGCTTATTTTCAGCGGCTACGCTCTCTATACAGTTCACTTCAGCATGTGCCTGTCCATATTCCCGGTGATAGCCTTCTCCAATAATTATATTTTTATGCACAAGTATTGCACCTACCATTGGGTTGAGTGATACCCTGCCAGCACCCAAACGGGCCAGCTGTAAACAGCGGTGCATATATTTTTCATCAACCTTCAAGTGGTAAAAATAAGCATCAAAAAATAAACTATGTTTGCAAAGATGACGAGTAAAGAAATATACCGCAATTTTTTAATAGAGTTACAATCTGTTTATGACTTAAATGAAGCAACTGTAATTACCGATTGGGTATTTGAAAATATAGCCAACATTAAAAAAGCCGACCTTATTAAAAACCCTTTACAACTGGTACCCTCTTCTATAGCTAAAAAGCTGACAGAAAAAAGGGAAGAACTTGTACAAAACAAACCCGTGCAGTATGTAATGGGTAATACTACTTTTTACAATATGCAGTTTAAAGTGAATGACAAAGTATTAATACCCCGGCCCGAAACAGAGGAGATGACCAACCTTATTATTACCAGCCACCAGTTTGAATACAAGCAATTAAACGTTTTAGATATTGGTACAGGCAGCGGTTGTATTGCCATTGCTGTTAAAAAACACCTGCCCTCTTCTAAAGTAATAGCACTTGATATAAGTGAAGGCGCTTTAGACATTGCAAGAGCTAATGCTATCAGCAATAAAACAAATATTCAATGCACACTTTTTGATTTTTTAGATGAAGGCCGCTGGCCGGAATTAATGTTATTCGACATTATAATCAGTAACCCTCCCTATATCCCTATTAATGAAAAAGCAAAGCTGGATAAAAATGTAGTGGATTATGAACCGCATAATGCCTTATTTGTTCCGGATAACAAACCTTTATTATTTTATGAAAAAATAGCAAAGTTTGGAAGAGACCATTTAAACTATAATGGCAAAATTTACATGGAAACACACGAAAATTATGCGCAGGAAGTGGCGGCTTTATTTTCAGAAACCTACCAGCAGGTATTGGTAAAAAAAGATTTGTTTGGAAAAGAAAGAATAGTAGTTGCCAATTATTAATAAACAGTAGCTACTATTATTTTTGAGCAACATTAAAACCAGCTTTTGCACCGGCTCTTTTTGCGGCATAAAATATTTTAAATACATCGCCATATTTACTCAGTGTATCTGCCGCAATTACAATGGAGAGTGTATCGGGCTTTACTTTATCGGCTTCATGCTTAACTACAGAATCTAATTGAGCAAAACTAATTGGTTGCTGCCCCATATATAATTTACCGTCTTTATTTAAACCTATTGTAACGCTTTGCCTCATTTTAGAATCGCTCTTGCCCCTTGGTAAATTAGTTTTAATAACATTAGGATTCGCTAAGGTTGATATCAGCAAAAAAAACATAAGCAATATAAACAGGATATCATTTAATGGCCCTGTATCCACTTCACTATGTGATTCTCTTAATCGCTTACGTAAATTCATTTTAATTTTTTATTTGTATAAAAACAAACTACCATTTATTTTGTTGGCTCCTGTAAAATATCAATAAACTCAGCGCTTGCTGCTTCCATTTTATTTACCGTTTTATCTATTTGCGTATTTAAAAAACTGTAGCCCAAAAATGCCAATATACCGATGATTAAACCGGTAGCCGAGGTAATCATTTTTACATACATAGAATCCGCAATATCACTGATGGCTGGGTTTGCTGCTGCAGCAAAATCTTTTAAAAGCAATATCAACCCAAAAATAGTACCTACAAAACCAAATAACGGTGCAATACGTGATATTACAGAAAGTATATTCAGGTTTTTTTCCATTTTATACACTTCCAGCTTACCTACATTATCCATACTTTTTTCAATAGCATCAATTG